>JAJYFX010000207.1:0-4319 GCA_021785315.1 Actinomycetes bacterium
CGACGCCCGACCTAGCCAGCCTGATACTTCCTCAATTTCTCGCATATTTGAGCAATAATTCCCTCCAGACTGCAACTGGCGTCGTCGTTTGCCATCCCCCGGAAATGATTCATGGCCTTCAGTCCGGCCGATTACACATCGGCTTGCTTCATACAGTTGATGAGCTTCCTAATCTTTCATCCCAACTGCTCTTTGAGGAACGGCTGACATTCATAGGAGGAGAACCTCTAGGCCCTATCGCCATTGCAGAAATCCAAACCTGGAAGCTTTACGCACCGGTCAAAGAATATCTGGCCTGGCGGCTGATCGAATCGCTATTTAACGATAACCAAGTGTGGCCCAAAGCGATCGTTCACATAAACCATCCTCTGTTGGTGGCGCAGATTGTCGCAGCTCAGCCTGGAATGCGGGGAATCGTGTCCGAGGGCACACTTTCGAGTTCGCAGTCGAAGGGATTGAAACCGCCATTTCCGATTGAGATCACAGACGCAGAGCTGCCGATACTGCCAACTTATGTCATTTGGAAGAATAGGAGCCATTCTGAGGATGTCGCCAGATTCCTGGAGCTTCTGGTAGATTTCATTTCCCGTCGTAAATTACACCCTCATGGCTAAAGATCAAGGTCAAGCCGAAATTCCATCAGCGTGAAGGACTAAAGAACTTATGGCACGAGAAACTTTTAGTCGAGTACAACGAAAATGTTTGCACCTGCGCTTGAGCTCGGTTAAGCCTAAGTAATTTGGAAACGCTTCGATCGAGTCTCGCGTGGAGGTCCTTTGCTTATGTCCAGTTGCATTCGAAGGTGTAAGGAGAAGACCGGGAACGGATTCCCGTCCGAGAATCAGCTTCACACCATGCCTGCGGCAAAAGAAGGACTCTCCGAATGACCAATCCAACTGAGTCCGCGTCAATACAGCTAACACTTTTAGGAACCGGCACTCCCATCCCTGATCGAGATCGTCACGGACCTAGCCAGTTCATCGAAATCGCTGATGATGTCATATTGGTCGATTGCGGGCCTGGCACATTGCATCGGCTTTTGGAAGCCGGGCCGAACTTCAGAGCTATCAAGTACATTTTCCTGACCCATCTGCACTCCGATCATATATCAGGGCTAGCTGATTTTCTCTGGGCTGGCTGGATAGCTAGGTGGTGGACCGTGCCACCCGTACTAGTTGGGCCTCCCGGGACGGAAGAATTCGTGGATCGCATGCTTTACGCCTACGAGGAAGACATACGGCTCAGAACAGAAGAGGGTTCCGTCACTATCAGTGGCCTGCGTCCCGCGATTTGCGAGATAGATGACGGTTGGACGGCAACGCATGATAAATGGTCAGTGACGGGATTCAGGGTTGACCACTTTCCAGTTAAGCATGCCTTCGGGTACCGTTTCGAGTCTCAGGGCAACATCCTAGTGATCTCGGGCGACACCCGCATGTGCGAAAACCTGCAGAAATACTCCCAGAATGCGAACATACTTGTCAGCGAAGTGGCGTGGGAACTCGGGATGAATCGTGCGATTGAATCCTCGGAAGGGCCTCAGAGGGCGCGATGGGAACGGATCCTGCATTATCACATGTCTTCCTTGGAAATTGGCAAACTAGCAGCAAACGCTAAAGTCGAACATTTGGTACTCTCGCATCTAATGCTCATGGATGGAACTCCCGAGGATCTCATTAATGACGTAAAAGCTTCATTTGAGGGCAAGGTGACGGTAGGCGAAGATCTGGCGAAATTCTGGACCGACTAAACGCATCCCTGACTGCTTCGGATTGCATGAGCTCGGCGATAGTCGATCCAACCTAGGCTGGGTGGAAAATTAATTTGCTCGATTTCCGTCCCTCACGAAAGGCCTGCCATCTCCTTCAGCAAGCTCGTTTGTCTTGGATTGCCGCAACTCATGGCTAGGAAGTATCCACTCTTATTTTAGGCAAATAGAGGATCTTTCATATAGAGTGTCTAAATTGCAGTTTGAAATCCTAATTAGCAACACCATGAAAGCACTCTGAATGATCTCAACAAAATACCTCGTGGGTAAAGCTATGGTCACAATGAGGCCCCTGACGGCGGCGATCATGGTCGGTGCAATTGGATTCGCCCAGCTATTTCCAAGCCCTGCATTTGCGAGCAGCCAGACAATTTCCAGCGCCCAGCAACAGGCTGCAGCTGCAGCTGCACAGCTGAATTCTCTCGGGGCCCAAGCTGCAAGATCGCTTGAAAACTACGACAACGCTCAAGCTACGTTGACAAAGGTGAACCAAGACATCACGAATGCTCAGGCCCAGATTTTACAAACTCAAGGCCAGATCGCATCTCTTAAATCTTTACTAACCATCACCGCGATCAGCAGCTACATGAACGACCAAAGCCTGACGAATCTCTATCTGCTTCTAAATGAAAACCCCACGCAAGCCACTGTTCGCGAAGAATTTCTCAATACAGCGACCAGTTCGCAAGCCGACCTGGTCGCTGCGCATCAGGCCGCGTTACAAAACCTGCAACTTCAGCAGAACTCTTTGAAACACCTACAGATACAGTCCATTAATACCCTTACAAAGATGACCGCCGCCAAGAATGCGGCTCTAACAGCCATAGGACAGGAGAAGTCGCAGCTCAGCTCCATTGACTCCAACATCGCCAAGCTGATAGCGCAAGAACAGGCAGCTAAAGCTCAAAGCGCACCACCGGTAGCTGCGCCTTCACCCGTCAACAGCCCGGTGGCTGCGCCTTCACCCGTCAACAGCCCGGTAGCTGCACCTTCACCCGTCAACAGCCCGATAACTCCGTCTTCTCCACCGGCCAATTCAGGCGTTTATGCTAATCCCTTGCGCGCTATCCGTTCCTTGGCGCGGGAGAGAATCGATCAAGGGGTGGACTATAGCGGTTATGGGCCGATCTACGCCATCGGGGATGGCGTAGTACTAAGCGCCTACAATGGAGGATGGCCTGGAGGCACTTACATAACCTACCGGCTCACGCAGGGTCCGGCCGCTGGGCTTACGGTCTATGCCGCGGAAGACATCAAACCTCTAGTTCAAGTAGGTCAGACCATCACCTCGTCCACGATCATTGGCATGATGTACGAAGGCTTCGATGGCATCGAAACTGGTTGGGCAGATCCAAATGAACCCGGCGAAACCATGGCCCGGCGTGCTGGTCAATTCGGAGGTTCCAATTCGACTATGTATGGATACAACTTCTCCCAGCTTCTTAGCTCGCTCGGTTCGCCGGCAGGTGTGTTGCAAAATCAACCAACAGGCACGCTGCCGCCTCAATGGCCTACTTGGTAACCAGCTGTCGGCATTGATCTGCAACTTGTCGTGCTCGCGGCGGGACTTCTAAAACTGCAAGCGATCAGACACGGTTTGCTAATCAACCTGCAACTTTATTTTGCTTTCGACAAATTTCTTGAAAAGTCTCACCACCGGCGACAAATAGCTCTGGTTTCTCCAAACCAGGTGAATTTGCCTCAGACACCTCGGATTCACGATTTTGATTATTGAGACTTTGTCCTGATCGAAATCTGGAGCGACCGGAATTAGTGCCACCCCGAAATTAGCACCGACCAATCCGGCAACGGTCTTCTCATCAATGCCTTCGAAAACAACTTTTGGATAAAATCCAGCCTGCCCACAGAGATCCTCAATAACCTCGCGAAGTGCGGTCTCAGCCTTAAACAGCACAAATGGATCGTCAGCTACACTGGCGAGCGTGGTGCTTCCCAGCCCACTGAGACGATGGCTCTTTGGAACAATCAAAAACAACTCGTCTTGCGTAACCACGAAATAGTCGAGATTTGCCGAGGATCCCTGAGGTGAGCAAAATCCAACTTCGACGTCGCCAGCACCGATCTGGGCCAGAATCTTACCGGTCGTATCCTGGGAAAGCTCGAATTTAACCAGAGGATACTGGCTTTGAAATTCAGTGATCAGCTCCGGAACAAAGCTCAGGCCCATGGTCTGAATGAATGCAAGCGAAATAGTTCCGCTGACTGGGTTCACTAAATCGTGAATTTGCTGCCGAGCTTCCTTGATTTCGCCTACTGCCCGCTGGGCATGGGCCAGCACAATCTTTCCGTACCTGTTCAAAACCACACCGTGACTTTTCCGCTCGAAAAGTGGAACCCCGAGTTCGTTCTCAAGACGGGATATTGATCTGCTGAGAGCAGACTGGCTAAGAATCAGCTCTGACGAAGCCCTGGTGAAATTTCCTGCCTCTGCCAACACCTGAAAATACTTGAGCTGGTCGATATCCATTCACCGATTATGCCATATATCAGGAACTATTACATCTTGACATAATATATATGCTAAACACAG
>JAJYFX010000207.1:4329-4840 GCA_021785315.1 Actinomycetes bacterium
GCAATACATAATTGCTGGCACCTAGAGTGAATCTATTGCGGCAATTCGCACACTTTGAATTGCACTTTCGTCTGAATGCCCAAGCACTCAAACAGGGCGTTTTGCCGCCCGCTCAACGACCACGATCGCAAACCGGCTTTACCTACGAATGACAGCCGATACCGAGCACGGCTCTAGAGCTCTGACTCAACGAACAAACTAAAGGAAACGGCTTATTTAAATGGCAAAGGACAAATTGTGGACCAGGAGCTTCATCGGAATAATGACAATCAGCTTTTTCATCTTTCTTGCCTTCTATAGCCTTTTAACCACCCTCCCTTTGTACTTGGTTGGCCGCCTTCATGGAGGCGCGGTTGAAGTGGGTCTGGTGCTGAGTTTGTTTCTTCTGCCCGCCATACTCGTCAGGCCACTTGCTGCACGTAGCCTACACAAGTGGCCGCAAAAACAGCTTCTTGTGTTTTCGACAATTTCCTTTTTTATTGCCACACTCCTCTACCCGTTCGCAAAAAAC
>JAJYFX010000208.1 GCA_021785315.1 Actinomycetes bacterium
ATTGGGACAGATGCTTGAGCGACAATCATTTCAATATTGTGCGGATTGCAAATCCCAAGCCCCGTTCCTATTGGAGCTCCCAAGGGCATGACGACTGCCGCTCCGGCCTGTTCAAGCGTTCGCGCCACGACCGGATCGTCGTTGGTATAGGCAAAAACGTTAAACCCGTCCATAGCTAGCAATTCAGTCGCATCGAGGAGCTCGTATGGATCGGGTAGCAGGTCTTTGTCGCTGGCAAGGACCTCGAGTTTTACATTGTTGGTTTCGAGGGCCTCTCTGCCCATTTTGGCGGTGACAACCGCCTCTTTGGCCGTGAAGCACCCGGCCGTATTAGGCAAGATATTTACTTCCATCATCCGCAGGAGATCATATAAGGAGTTTGCAGCTCGCGGTTCGTAACGCCGCAGTGCTACGGTAACCAGCTGCGCCTTCGAAGCGACAATGATTTCCTTGATGATCTGATTGGATGGAGCACCGCCCGTGCCGAGTATCAGCCGAGATGTGAGCGACAAGCTGCCTAATTTGACCGGTTCAAGAGTTGCCTCCACGTTTCATCCCCCTTGGGTGATTGTGAGCAATTCCACTTTATCTTGAGACAATAATGACTTTTCCGTCCAATTACTTTTCGGAATCACTTCACTATTGACGGCAATTGCTACTCCCTTTTTCTGCAGACCAATTTGTTCGATCAGACCTTCGATGGTCGTGAGTTCAGGTACCTGATGTGCTAGGCCATTTAGAAATATTTCAATCACTTTTAGAAAACCTAGTTAGCTTCGAGTCTTGCCGCGCCGAATCCCTCAATTTCGCTAGGCTGTTTGCCACTTTGGATTGAATCGGCGACATATTTGGAAAGCGCCGCACTCAATAGGATGCCGTGACGGAAATGTCCAAGACAAAGGAAGAGATTTGAGTTGCGATACTGACCGACAATCGGAGCATTATCAATTGATCCCGGCCTAAATCGTACCAGCTGCTCCTTGAAGTCAGCTTCTCCTAGACCCGGCAGAAGCAGGGTAGCGTTTGTCAGCATTTCCGCGATCGGCCGGACTTTGGCTGTTGTATCGAAGCCGACTTCCTCCTGGGTCGCACCTATAACTATTTCGCCACTGGTGCGCGGCACCATGTACAGCGTCTTTCCGTATGTCTTAGAGCGTACGACACGATTGAGGAGGGTATTCGATTGTGCCTGAACCCTTATTATTTGGCCCTTGACAGGCCGTATGGCTCCGGATATGGCTTTTGGAAGTCCGGCAATGCTGCCCACCTGCGAACCGGCCGCCAAAAGAACGATGTCATGATCAGGCGTCGAATGGTCATCAAGCACGATCTCATAGTTTTCGGCTGTAAGCGCAAGGGAGGAGACACTTTTGCGTACAGTCTTGACACCAAGCTGATCGAGCGCGACTTGGAGCGAGTGCATCAATTGCCGATTATCGAGTTGGTTATCGGTACGTATCATGGCTGCAAATGGAAACGGTCCGCCTAGCTCAGGCTCAAGTTCTTTCACCTGACGATGGGTTAAGCGGGTTACTTCGATTCCCAGCTCTCGTTGGAAGTCTGCAAGCCGCTCAAGATCGCGGGCATCATTTGGCTCATAGCCCAGAATCAAGGTTCCATCCATGCGAAGCCCGATCGAAACCCCTGAAACCGACTCGATCTGTTGGACGAAATCCGGCCAAAGGTCATTGGAGTGTTGCATCAGTCTGAGTAGCGGTACCTCGCTGAAATTGACTTCAGAAGCCGGTGCAAGCATTCCTGCTGCAGCGAGCGAGGCCCCAGTTGCTGGGCTTGGGTCGTAGATGGTTACATTGTGATCGGTGGTCGCCAACCTGAATGCCGCGCTCTGCCCGGCTATACCGCCCCCAATTATTCCAATATCCATCTTCGCATCCCACCCTCGAAAAGTTGAATCCAACCAAGCTGTGTAATACCGTACTTGGAAAAGGCGGCAAATGCCCAATTCATAAGATTTAGCGTATTTAGTTGGGCGCGGAGTGCTTGAATAATGAGTGGAGCTTAGTAGGAGTGTGGAGGTTGACGATGCGTTCAACTATGCAGGACGGTGCCCTTTCGATCACGTCGATTTTAAAATATGGAGCTGCAACATTTCCCAAATCCTCAGTCACAACTTATCTTGGCGACGGTGGAATCACTTACTCTTATGAAGATACGGCTGCACGCGTTGCATCCTTGGCTAACGCTTTGTCTTCAATCGGAGTTAAGAACTTCGATCGCGTTGGAACCTTTGCGTTCAACTCGCAGCAGCATCTCGAGGCATATATGGCAGTGCCAGCCATGGGTGCAATAGTGCACACGCTGAACGTGAGACTATTCCCTGACCAGCTCGCTTACGTGATCAATGATGCCGAAGACAAGATGGTGATCGTCGATGCAGCGGTTCTGCCGCTGTTGGCGCGTGTTCTTCCAAGTACGCCAACGATCGAAGCGTTAATCGTGGTCGGCCCTTATGACCCTGGCATGCTGGCACCTTTTAAGATCGATGTCTACGACTACGAGGACCTGATTGCCGCTCACAGTTCCAGTTTCAATTGGCCGACGATAGATGAATTTCAAGCGGCTTCGATGTGTTATACCTCTGGTACCACCGGTAACCCAAAGGGAGTTGTCTACTCCCACAGGTCGACCTGGCTGCACGCAATTTCTTCCTGTGCGGCAAATGCGCTTGGCCTGTGCGAAACCGATCGTGCGCTGATAGTCGTTCCCATGTTTCACGTCAATGCTTGGGGAGTGCCTTATTCCGGCTGGCTGGCGGGCTGCGACCTCATTATGCCTTCGCGTTTCCTTCATCCGGAACATCTTGCGAAGATTATCGAACTGTATCGTCCCACGCTCTCTTCCGGGGTTCCAACAATCTGGAACGAGCTTTTGTTGTATTCGCAGGACCATGAGGTGGACATGTCGTCATTCAGGGGGATTACCGGCGGAGGATCGGCAGTCCCCAAGGCGCTCATGGATGGCTTCCGAGAGCGCTTCGGTCTCGAACTCTGGCAGGGCTGGGGGATGACAGAGACTTCTCCAATCTGCACTTTAGGCATACCACCGCGAAACGCTGGCGAAAGCGATCGAATGACGTATCTCCAGACCGCGGGAAGGCCCTTGGCCGGAGTAGAACTTCGTATCGTCGACGATTCCGGCAACGTTTTTCCACACGGAATCGACAATCTGGGGGAGATAGAAGTGAGCGGCCCTTGGGTTGCGGGCAGCTACTACAAGGATGCTCACGCGGAGAATTTTGATAATGGCTGGCTGCGTACCGGAGATATGGGCACGATCGACGAGGAAGGATATTTGAGGATTGCCGATCGAACCAAAGACGTAATCAAATCTGGCGGCGAATGGATTTCGTCAGTCGATTTGGAGAACGTTATAATGGCATTCCCCGATGTATATGAGGCTGCAGTGATTGGAGTGCCTGATGAAAAGTGGGTCGAGCGGCCGATGGCCTGTATTGTCCCCAAACCGGGCGCGGAAGTTGATACCCATAAGCTCAACGAATTCCTTTCCCAAAGAGTCGCGAAATGGTGGCTGCCCGAGAAAATGGCTATCGTGACGGAAATTCCGAAGACGAGCGTTGGAAAGTTTGACAAGAAGGTTCTAAGAAAGGCCTTTTCGGACGGAGAGCTCAATGTTATTTCCTTGGACAAGTGAGAGCGCGCATCTGCTCCACCTGCGTTGACGATGTGATGCAACTCGATTTAGCGGCACAAATGAGGTTCAGGAAGATGCCTGAGATCTGCTGCCAAGGCAAAAAAGGCGTGCGCAAAGGTTTGATGGCGTGTCAGTGAACGATTTCTCGGGGGAAACCGAGGTGCTTAGAGGTGTGCTTGAGAGACTCGACGATATGGCAATGGATGCGCTGAGGGAATTCATATCTAGTGAAAATAGCCAGCACAAGGAGATCGAAAAAAGGATCCATAGGGCTAGGCGAGCCATAATGAAGGCTATCGGTGAATTGGATGGGGCAGGAACTTTATAGGTTCGCCGCGAAGCGGTTCTGACAAGCCTCACCTTTCCGGGAAGGTGTTAGTTCGCTTCTGAGGCTGACGAAGGTGCATCGTTGGCGCGTGGAGGCTAATTTCCGGCCATGGTCAGTGGTATTTTTGCTCAGCGAGTTTTATGGATTCGAGCTTCGGAAGTTCCAGATGGCATCAAAAGACAAGTGATTCAGGCGTGTCGGGTCCCAAGCTGACTCAAACTAGTTGAGGGGTTTGGGCATTTAAGCGTCCGTCTGGAAGACGACTTTGTGTCGATGACCGTGCGAAAGGGTCTTGGACTGGTCAAAGAAGACGAACTTGTCCATTCGAGTCCTTCGGGCGAGAATTTTAACTTCGGTAATCCGGCGCTGGAATCAGCCATGTATCTTGCCGTATTTGTAGCCAGGCGAGACGTGGGCGCTATTTGCCGCACTCATTCGCGCTATGTAGATGCAATGGGAATTTAGCGTCAGCCAGTTGAAGCAATTCATGGAGTTGGCGGTGAACTGCGCGGTATCGTGTCGATACATAGCTGCCGGTATCTTGTGGCCACTCAGGATCAGGGAGTGGCCGTCGCGGAAGCATTGAAAACCGTCCATGCTGCGGTGCTTCCCGGAAATGAATCAATGGTTGTCGGGGAAAGCGTTGGAGATGCTTGCGCCAAAGCAGTGCTCCTCGAAGTAATCGGCGAAGTTACAGTTTTTGGCCCGTCAACTCGGTCCTGTGCACGCATAGACCATGAGGCAGTAAAGGCTCGCATTGAGAGCGACCTCCCCAACTAACCAGTACACGCCTGGAAGTTCTAGCGAAAT
>JAJYFX010000209.1 GCA_021785315.1 Actinomycetes bacterium
TCCAGCGCAGCCGTGAAGTTGTAATCCACTAGGTAGTAGAAATACTGCTCAAGCAGGGTCACCACGGCAAAGGCAACAAACGAGGGAACTAGCGCAGTTCCCTTTTTCCACACATATCCCCGGTCCAAAATAGTGCCGATAATCGACGCGTAGGTCGACGGACGCCCCACGCCCATTTCCTCCAGGGACTTGACCAGCGAGGCCTCGGTGAACCTGGCAGGCGGCGTGGTGTTGTGTGATTCGGCTTCCAAGTCCACTACATCAACCGGGTCGCCCACCTCGAGCTGGGGCAGCCGAACTTCGGTGCTGTCGAGTTCTGCCTCGGGATCGTCCGCGCCCTCGACATATGCCCGCAGGAAACCAGGGAAAGTAATTACCTTGCCTGAAGCCCCGAATAAAACCTCTTGGCCCGCAGCAATGGACGGCGAAAAATCCCCGCTAAAAGAAGCCGGAATATTTGTCTTCAGCCTCACCTGCGCTGAGGATCCCTCGGCATCGGACATCTGCGACGCAATCGTGCGCTTCCAGATCAGCTCATACACCTTGACTTCATCGGAAGAAAGTTGGGTGGAAAGGCTCTCGGGAGTTGGCCATGCTTCCCCTGCCGGCCTAATGGCTTCGTGAGCCTCTTGCGCGTTCTTGACCTTGTTCGCGTAGATCCTAGGCTTGGCAGGCACATAGCGCTCTCCGTACATTTTGGAAGCTACGGACCGCGCTAAACTGACAGCTGCGTCGGCCAGCGCGGTGGAGTCGGTTCTCATGTAGGTGATATAGCCATTTTCGTAGAGCCGTTGTGCTGTGGACATTGTCCGTTTAGCCGAGAATCTCAACTTTCTTCCGGCTTCCTGCTGAAGAGTTGAAGTCATGAATGGAGCTGCCGGAGACCTCCTGTATGGCTTGTGCTCGACTGAAGATACCTCAAAGTCCCCTTCTTCAAGAGCTTCCTTCAAGCAGCGCGCCATCTCCTGGTCCAGCAGGACCACCTTGCCACTGCGCGCTCCTGCGAAATCGCCGGTATCGGAAAAGTCCTTCCCTCCCGCCACTCGATTCCCGCCTATTGAGACGAGACTCGCCGAGAATTCCTCGGAACTCTTTGAAAACGTTCCGGACAGATCCCACCAGTTGGCAGATTGGAACGCCATCCTGGCGCGCTCGCGCTCGACGATCATCCGAGTGGCCACCGACTGGACCCGACCCGCTGACAACTTGGGCAGCACCTTGCGCCAAAGCACCGGGGACACCTCATACCCGTAGAGGCGGTCGATGATTCGGCGGGCCTCTTGGGCATCGACCATCTGCCTATCAATGGTCCGTGTCTGATTAATAGCCGTTTCAATGGCCGCCCTGGTTATTTCATGGAAAACCATTCGCTTCACAGGAACTTTTGGCGAGAGCACCTCCATCAAGTGCCATGCAATCGACTCGCCTTCACGGTCTTCATCTGTCGCGAGATAAAGTTCATCGGCATCACTGAGTAGAGCCTTGAGCTTCGCGACTTGAGCTTTCTTGTCCTTGGAGATCACATAGAGGGGCTTGAAAGAATTATCTACATCAACTCCAAGACGCGCCCAAGGAAGGCCTTTGAGCGATGCGGGCACGTCTGATGCCCCTTTTGGGAGATCACGGATATGTCCAATCGAGGACTCGACAACGTAGTCGGACCCGAGAAATTTTGCAATCGTCTTGGCCTTCGCCGGAGATTCCACAATTACAAGCTGTTTTGCCATCAACACCTACAGACGTGAGCGAGTTCTATCAAATGATACGGGCAAACTATATCCACTTAGTCGGGCTATTCCATGCATACGTAGCAAACAAGAGATACACAAGGAAGCTTCCCAGTTGGTTTCAGCTTTGCACATGCGACAACTACTCGCCCTCGAAACCTTCCGAAGACGCAAGAAATTCGTAGTCAGGGTTCATCATCGCGAGATGGCCGCCAACTTCGCCGACCACCCCCATCGCGGTGATCAAGCGTCCGGGCTCCATTCCTGGAACGCTTCGTCTTCCGGCAAAAACCAGAAGAATGCCTCCGGTGGAATCCTCCACCCGGGCTGCGAGACTCGGAACCGAGTCGAGAGACTGAACTCTTACGGATTTCACCCTTCCGGCAATTTTGCAGGTGGTTCGCCACGGTAAAGAACCAATGGGAGTCGTTCCCGGGACTAGCTCTGGGGATGGTTCTTCCGTGGCAGCTTCTTCCGCCCTTTTCTGCTCTCTTTCCTCGTTTTTGAACTGAACGCGAAGCTTGGACTTGCTTGACGACACACCCGCCACGTGGAACGGAACGATTGTAGCGTTTACGTGAGGCAGCTGGGAGATCACGTCAGCGATTGAATCAGCGGTCTGGTCATGCAATACTCTCGACCAAGCCCTAGGGTAGGCCCTTCGAGGAAGCAGCACCGTAACCTCGGTTTCGCGATCAGCAAGCACCTCCGCAATGAGCTCGAGCGCCGCCCGGCGCAATCGACGGTCTACAACCTCGATGAATTCGAGGTCGATCTTCACGGCGGCCAATCTCGACCAATCACTTTCCAGCTGGCGTGCCTTGCGAGTGTCGAGCACGAAATGCACTGCTCGAATCTCATCAGGAACGAGCGCCCTCGCATACTCCAGCGCCCTTGCCGTTGCGAGATCCAGGCGGTCAACCATGACGATAACAACGTGACGGCGCATGACTGGCATTTCCGAAGCCTGTGCTACTCCCGATTCAAGTTCTTCTTCCTCCATCACGTACTGTTTATTAAGCCGAATGAATAAAAACACTAGCAAAGGAGCAACAACTATAATCACCCACGCGCCCGAGGTGAATTTTGTAACGGCAAAGATGAGATCCACCACGAGCGAAAGGAACGCCGCCGCTCCGTTTATGCACGCGCGTCGCCTCCAATGATCCTCCTTCTGGACCAAATGGTGCTTTACCATCCCAGCGCCAGCCATGGTAAATCCTGTGAAGACGCCAATCGCGTAAAGCGAAATCAGAGCTGAAACCCGCGCCCTAGTGGCGATGATCAAGACTTCCGCAAGGATCGTGAGAACGATTATTCCATTTGAGAAGGTCAGGCGATGCCCGCGCCTTGAAAACTGACGCGGTAGAAAGGAGTCTTCCGCAGCGAACGATGCCAGAAACGGAAAGCCCGTGAACGAGGTGTTAGCAGCCAAAACAAGGATCGCATACGTGACTATCTGAAGAAAGTAGTAGAGGAAGCGACCGATAGGTGACTGGCCATAAACCTGGGCCGCAATCAGACTGAGGACTGTCGGAGACCCGGAGAGTCTTGGAACCGCATGGACAACGTGCGCCAGAAGCGAAACACCGAAGAACATCGTTCCCAGAATCAGGCTCATTATTACCAGCGTTATTCTTGCATTCCTGGCTTGGGGATTCTTGAAGATGCTCACGCCGTTTGAGATCGCCTCAGTGCCAGTGAGGGCCGTTCCACCGTTGGCAAAAGCCTTGAGGAAAATGAAAAGCGATGCGCCATACAGCAGCCCTGAGCTCATGTGCCCTACGGGAACCCCGCCTGGAACGTGAATTGGGGCTTGGCGAAGGTGTCCGAACAGGGCGCGTATCAGGCCAACCGATATAAGCAGACCCATGTTGATAATGAAAAGAAATGTCGGGAACGCAAAGGTCTTTCCAGCTTCGCGAATACCTCTGAGATTGCCGAAAGCAATCATGAGCACGAAAATAACCGACAGAACCACATTGTAGTGCTGGAGCGCTGGCACCGCAGAAGTAAGCGCGTCAGTACCGGCTGCTACTGAAACCGCAACCGTGAGCGTATAGTCGATCAGGAGCGAGACGCCTGCGATCTGGGCGATCTTCAAGCCAAAGTTGTCTCTCGCCACCACATAGGCGCCACCCGCACGAGGGTAAGCCTTAATGACTTCGAGATAAGAGGCGGTGACGAATAGGAAGACAACCAGAACCAAAATTGAGACCGGTATAACAAGAGAAAAGGCGGCGATGCCTACTACCGGAATAAGAATATTCAGGATCTGCTCGGTGGCATATGCCGACGACGACATCACGTCCGAAGACAGAATTGCCAGCGCAACAGGCTTGGACAGCCTTTCTTCAGAAAGCTGGTCCGTTACAAGAGGCTTTCCCAGCATCTTGTTTTTTAAACGATAAAAGAAGGTTTCAGGCAGGAAGATTGAGCCTGTCGTCGGAAGGGCTTGAGGACTCTTGGCCTCACGTATCCGGATCTCCCGGCCTTCTTCGCGAGGGGTTTTGGGTACACCAGCCGTGCTGCCGTCTGCCCCAGACGACCCTTTGTTGTCAGTGTATCCACTCATAATTTTTACGAATCCACCTCACCTTTCATCCCCTCAGAGTACATGAAATTGAAAATTCTTAGTAATTCTTTCGCAACTTTGGTTGTACTTTGGCTCGAAACCGTGTGAGATAGATAACTGTGCACATAATAGTTATAGGTTGTGGAAGAGTTGGCTCGGAACTGGCAATGCGCTTGAGCGATGAGGGCCACAGTATTGCGGTGATCGACAAAACCGAACGGGCGTTCAGGCGACTCCCTGAAAAGTTTGTAGGTCAGGCCATCGTTGGTTTTGGATTCGACCGGGATCACCTGCTTCAGGCAGGCATACTGCATGCTGATGCCGTTGCTGCCGTAACGTCCGGAGATAACTCGAATATTTTAAGCGCAAGAATCGCTAAAGAGACTTTTGCGATCAAGAACGTCGTCGCCAGAATATATGATCCGCGAAGAGCGGTCATCTACCAGCGTCTCGGGATCCAGACCGTCGCGACGGTCACCTGGACCACCGAACAGGCAAT
>JAJYFX010000210.1 GCA_021785315.1 Actinomycetes bacterium
AAGGCTCCCATTCAGGGTGCCTGAACGCCGCGGCATCGTCGAGGGTCACCTTGGCATCGAGCGCGTGAACCTTGTGCTCGGGGGTAAGAATCAGGGGATTAATCTCAACGAGGTCGGCATCTCCTTTGACGAAAGCGTCATAGAGCTTCACTAGGATTTCACTGACGCCTTCGATGGCGGGCTCATCAATGCCAGCCCTAACCGCAATATCTCGAGCCTCAGCAAGCGTGATCCCATCCAGAGGGTTCACATGATACTTCACAATGGCTTCTGGATCGGTTACTGCGACGTCTTCAATCTCAACCCCACCTTTTGCGCTCACCATTGCCATATGCAACTTGGCGCTCCTGTCGAGTGTGAATGACGCGTAATACTCTTTCTCGATGTCGGAAGCGTGCTCGACCCAGACTCTCTTGACTAAGTGACCCTTGATATCCATTCCAAGAATGTTGCCTGCTTGGACCTTGGCTTCTTCAGGATTACCGACGATCTTGATTCCACCTGCCTTACCACGGCCCCCGACCTGAACCTGAGCCTTGATGACAGCCGGATAGCCGACTTTATCAGCTATAGCGACCGCATCTTCAACGGTGGTAGCCACGTCGCCCGGCGACGTCGCTATTCCGTACTGGGCAAAAAATTGCTTGCCCTGATATTCAAAAAGATCCACCTTTTCACTCCTTGAGTTTGATGGTCAGATGTGCGAATCAAGCGCTTTTGTGATACCGAATAGCATTTAGCCTAGGGAGCGTTCCCTCTGATCCAAGGCGTTAGTCAACCATTGCGAAATTGTAGGCAACGGCGAACCCGGCGTAAATACCTCGGCCACGCCGATTTCTTTCAGCCTCGGGATATCGCCATCAGGGATAATGCCCCCAACTACGATTAAGACGTCACCCAGGCCCTGGTCTTTGAGCAATTCGCAAATTCTGGGAACCAACGTCATGTGGGCACCTGACAGAAGCGACAGGCCCAGTGCGTCCGCATCTTCTTGAGCAACAGCCTGAACAATCTGCTCAGGAGTCTGGTGCAATCCGGTATAGATAACTTCAAATCCAGCATCCCGCAATGATCGTGCTATAACTTTCACTCCACGATCATGGCCATCAAGTCCAGGCTTGGCTACAACTACGCGATATCGACGATCCACAGAGGCAAATTGTAGACACAAATTCACTCTTATATGCAAACACGACTGAAATTATAGGTACAATACCTGTTCAACGCGGGTCAGAATCTTTCGTCTATCCTGTAGTTCCCCTTTGGCAAAAATTGCCGAACTCACTTTGATGCACGGCAAACGAAATTGACATGCAAACGTTAGGGGCACGCCACATCACGACAAGTTAGAGGCGGGTCAACGATTTCCGATTTCATGGCGATATCCAAATTCACCTCTCCCACTCCATGTGGTTTGCGGATCAGTTTAATCAATTCGACCTCGCTGCCTTTTATGCGCGCAGGGATCCAAATTGACACTATGTTGTGATCAAATGGGCGTTCGTTTGCACTATTTGGCGCTTTCGAAAGTTCCCCACCAGAATGAAAATTGATTTCGAAGGAGAGTCATGAAGCTCGTGGTCGCTGTCATCAAGCCATTCAAGCTGGACGACGTCAAAGAGGCTCTAGATCGTCTTGATATCAAAGGAATGACAGTGTCCGAAGCGCAAGGCTATGGCCGCCAGTCAGGGCACACGGAAATTTACCGAGGATCGGAATACCAGGTCTCATTTGTGCCAAAACTCCGCATTGAAATAGCCTTGGACGACTCTCAAGTCGATCAGGTCATCGACACCATTGTCGAGGCAGCGCAGACAGGCAAGATCGGCGACGGAAAGATTTGGACGGTGCCGATCGATGAACTGGTGCGCGTCAGGACGAACGAGAGAGGCACCGACGCCATCTAGCTGGCTGTCCGTTGCGAGTTTTAACAATGTGGTAACAGTCTGTACTCAATTCTGAAACCTTGCCCTGCCTAGCTTGTAGGGGGTACTGATGCGAAGAATTTCGCATGAATCCACAACGACGTGGTCAGATACGCGATATAGCTAGACAACGAGAAGGGCTCGGCAATGCGATTCAGCTCCGTTAGCATTCGGATCGACGGTCCAAATGCCACATTGCTGCACAAGGAACGGGATAACCGCCACATACCGCGGCTAGATATGTGGCTACCGGACACGCGCCAAGGAACATGGCAGTTCGTCCTTCGGCGGCGGCTGGCTTGAGCACTGCCCTGTCTTACGCGAACGCTACCTATTTATCCATGCTCAGTGATTCCGCGACGGACTTGCTAATTAGCGATAATTGCAAGTACCGGGAAATGGAATCAATTCGAATAGATATTGACCGGCAATGGATCTCCATGTGGCTGGTGGAAAGGGAATCTGGGACATATTGATGTTCCCGAATCTATGAGCGGCAGCCAGTCTGCTGTAGGAGCAGACAGTCGAGTTGACTCAGTGTTATTTAGTTCCGAAAACATTGAAAAGGAGAATCATGAAGCTCATCGTGGCAATCATCAAGCCATTTAAACTTGATGAGGTGAAAGAAGCCCTCGATCGTCTCGAACAAAAGGGAATGACCGTCACTGAGTCCCAGGGTTATGGCCGCCAAGCGGGACACTCTGAGGTTTACCGAGGCGCCGAGTACCAGGTGGCCTTCGTCCCAAAGGTCCGCATTGAGATAGCGGTTGATGACGCCATGGTGGACCAGGTTATTGACGCAATTGTTGCGTCTGCGCAAACCGGCAAGATCGGAGACGGAAAAATTTGGGTAGTCCCGATCGAAGAACTTGTGCGAGTGAGGACCAACGAAAGAGGTACCGACGCTCTCTAGCCGATTCAAAGCGACAAATGGGGCGGTTGCATGAATAACTGCCCCATTTGTTTTTGCCATGTCCTCTAGTATTGAGGTGTTCTAGAAAGATTAAGGACCATGGACGGCGATCTGAGGCTGGTAATCGACAAGTTCAAGCAAGCACGAAGCGCGCTGTTAGGACAAGCCTTCGTTGATCCTCGTCAGATTGGCAAAGAACTGACGGAGTTGAATGACGGCCTGCTGAAGTCGCTGTTCCCTAATCCGGCTCCTCCTGGAACTGCCCTGATCGCTGTAGGCAGCTACGCCGAGTTCGAAATGACGCCCAACAGTGATCTCGACGTAGTCTTGCTCCATCAACCGAAGGTCCACGTGGACAGCCTCGCCCAATCCATTTGGTATCCACTCTGGGATTCGGGCCTCAGGATCGACAACTCGGTTCGCACCATAAAAGAGGCAGTCAGAATGGCGGAAAGCGATCCTCGGGTCCTAAATGGATTGTGCCGGCCCCGACTGATCGTGGGTGATTCTGAACTCGTCCAGGAGCTCGACAAATCACTTCGCCGAACATGGGCTAATAAGCGCAAATCGATGTTGGCGGCAGTGATCGGTTTCGCCAAACAACGCCATCAAGAGTCCGGTGAACTCGCCTACCTGCTGGAACCAGATCTCAAAGATGCAAAAGGCGGACTTAGAGACTTCGCTATTATCAAGTCGCTGGAGTATCTTGAGGACACCGACTTGCTAGGGCCCGGGCTCATGGGCGTTTACTCTGCCCAAAGAACTCTGCAAGACACCCGCGCAATGCTCCATATCAAAAACCCAAGATCTTCTAACCGCCTCACGCTGCAGGACCAAGATAGCGTGGCTGAATCAATGGGTTTCCAAGATGCCGACAAGCTGATGGAAGAGATAGCTCAGGCCGGCAAGACCATCTCCTTTGCTCTCGATACGATCTCGCGGAAATTGATGGCCTCGATCACCAGGCAGACCACGCCGAGACTGAACCTTCCCAACCAGTTCACGGTCCACGGCGATGAAATATCACTGGCCCATCCTGACGGAGTCAGACCTACATTCGCCATGCTTCTGAAGCTGGCTGTTATCGCCGGTTCCAACAATCTCCACATCTCAGAACGGGCGTTGGAAGAATTCGCCGACGCAAATCTTGAAACTCCCAAAGTTTTCTCCGAAGAGGAGTTCCAGAGTTTCGTCAGTTTTCTCTCAGTTGGCCCCGCGATGATACAGGTCGCCGAAGCGTTAGATCATTTTCGACTTTTCGAGATAATAATCCCGGAATGGAACTATGTAAGATGCAAGCCGCAGAGAAACGCCTATCACGTTTACACGGTCGATCGGCACCTTCTTGAGGCCGTTTCAAACGCGTCCAAGCTTCGCAGAAGGGTAAGACGCCCAGACCTGCTGTTGGTTGCCGCCCTCTTGCACGACCTTGGAAAAGGGCTTCCAGGCGACCACACAGAGGCTGGGGTAAAAATCGTCCCGGAAATCTGCGCCAGACTTGGAATGAGCACCAGAGATGCAGACATAGTCGTGCGCCTTGTATCCAATCATCTGACCTTGGCCGATACCGCCACCAGAAGAGACACCTCAGATCCGACCACTATCAGCAAAGTTGCAGACTTCTTGAAGGAGCCGCTGGTAGTCGAGCTGCTTGAAGTTCTTACGGAGGCAGACTCGATAGCCACTGGAATGAGTGCCTGGAGTGACTGGAAGGCAAAGCTGGTCTCCGCGCTCGCATCCAAGACAATTAGAAGCATGGAAGGCCTTCAGCCGGAAGACGACGAGTTTCCCGGCGACGACTTCGACGACTTGATTACCCAAGCGGGAAACGGCTGGGCCATGGACGCGACAGCGGAGACCCTGAAAATCGTGGCTCCGGACAAGCCGGGTCTTTTCTCTCTTGTAACAGGCACGTTGGCCCTTGTCGGAGTTGATATCGTTGCCGCCCGCGTGGGAT
>JAJYFX010000211.1 GCA_021785315.1 Actinomycetes bacterium
CGTCGGCGTGGAGCGTGAATATTTTAGAAATCCTTTGGGATCTGCCATATCTTATCCTTGAGTCTTCTTAGCTAAACTGACTTGTCCGGCGTAAATACCACTGTTTCTATGCCGCCTTGCGCCTTTGCGGCCTCCTTGGCCAGAAGTACGCGCTTGTAGTCGCGCGGGAATATCTTGACAAATCGGTTGACCTCGAGATTGAAATTCGCCAAGATTTTTTCAGCCACGGTGGAGCCCGTGTAGGCTGCATGATCTGCAAGGATTCCCGAAAGCCACTCGCGGTCGTCAAGCTCCAAAGGATCGAGGTCGACCATTTCTGTGTTCACGAGTTTCTCAAATGTGTGATTGGGATCGTATACGAAGGCTTCGCCGCCAGACATGCCGGCACCAAAGTTCCGACCAGTGGAACCCAGCACTACCACGCGCCCGCCAGTCATGTATTCGCAGCCGTGGTCTCCAATTCCTTCTACAACTGCAACCGCCCCGGAATTTCGAACCGCGAAGCGCTCTCCCACGATTCCTCGTATGAAAGCCGAGCCTGAGGTAGCTCCATAGAGGATCACGTTCCCGGCGATGATGTTTTGCTCTGGTATAAATGGGGAGGCAGGATCTGGCTTGACGATGATTTTTCCGCCCGAGAGACCCTTGCCCAGATAGTCATTTGAGTCGCCAATGAGCTCCAGGGTGATACCCTTGGGCACGAAGGCGCCAAAGCTCTGACCAGCTGAACCGGTGAAGGAGAGCCAGATGCTATCGTCGGGCAGTCCCCCTCCGCCATGAAGCCTAGTAAGCTCTGAGCCGAGCATGGTTCCCACGGTTCTGTTGACGTTCTTTATTGGGAATGAGGCCCTAACGTGGGCATGTCCTTGAAGCGCCGGTCGGCAGGTTTCGATCAGCTCGTTGTCCAAGGCTTTGTGAAGCCCGTGATCTTGCTTGGTTGTGGCCGTCAGAGATTCGTTTTCTCCTAATTTCGGCAATTCGAAGACCGGAGAGAGGTCCAGTCCTGAGGCCTTCCAGTGGTCAATGGCTGATTTGGTTTCAATCAATTCCACATGGCCGATTGCTTCCTGCAGCGTTCTAAAGCCGAGCTGCGCCAAATATTGGCGAACTTGTTCTGCTATGTATTCGAAAAATGTAACGACGAATTCAGGTTTGCCCGAGAACCGCTTTCTCAACTCCGGATTTTGGGTCGCAATGCCGACAGGACATGTGTCTAGGTGGCAAACCCTCATCATTATGCACCCGGAGACCACTAGCGGCGCGGTGGCGAATCCAAACTCTTCGGCTCCAAGAAGAGCCGCGATAATTACGTCACGGCCTGTCTTGAGCTGGCCGTCGACCTGGACAACAATCCGATCCCTAAGCTTGTTGGCAAGCAAGGTTTGCTGTGTCTCAGCAAGTCCTATTTCCCAGGGTATTCCGGCGTGTTTGAGCGACGTCAGGGGCGATGCCCCAGTTCCACCGTCGTAGCCGGAAATCAGCACCACGTCCGAGTGGGCTTTGGCGACTCCGGCGGCGACTGTTCCGACCCCAACTTCTGCAACTAGCTTTACGTGGATTCGCGCACTGGGGTTCGAACATTTGAGATCGTAGATTAGTTGTGCAAGATCTTCGATCGAGTAGATGTCGTGGTGGGGAGGCGGCGATATCAAGCCAACTCCGGGAGTAGAGTACCTAGTCTTCGCGATCCAAGGATACACCTTGTCACCGGGAAGCTGGCCACCCTCGCCGGGCTTGGCCCCCTGCGCCATTTTGATCTGAATGTCTTGGGCGTTGACAAGATATTCGCTTGTCACACCAAATCTTCCGGAGGCGACCTGCTTGATTGCGCTCTTCCTCGAATCTCCGTTGGCATCGGGAATGTAGCGCTCCGGATCTTCGCCGCCTTCCCCGGTGTTGGATTTGCCTCCCAGGCGGTTCATGGCAATAGCAAGGTTCTCATGGGCCTCGGCTGAAATCGATCCGTAAGACATGGCTCCCGTGGCGAAGCGCTTGACAATCTCGGAAATTGGCTCGACTTCTTCGATCGGGATAGACGGGCGCTGACCGGTCTTCAATTCGAACAGACCTCTAATGGTCGCTAATCTTTTCGACTGGTCATCGATCATATTGGCGTAGTCATTGAAGACGTCAAAGCGTCGTTGGCGTGTCGAGTGCTGAAGCTTGAATACAGTTTCAGGATTGAAGAGGTGATTTTCTCCCTCACGTCTCCACTGGTATTCCCCTCCGACTTCAAGGGAGCGGTAGGCAAGTTCCTCGGGCCTTTCGGTAAATGCGAGGTGGTGGCGCATTGCCACTTCTTTGGCCAAAGTGTCTATGCCGATTCCGCCGATTCTGCTGGTTGTGCCGGTGAAGTATTCGTTGACCAATGCTTTTGACAGTCCGATAGCTTCGAAAACTTGCGCTCCGGTGTAAGACGCAACGGTGGAAATTCCCATTTTTGACATGACTTTGAGGATGCCCTTGCCGGCGGCTTTGATGTAGTTCTTTATTGCCTTCTGGGGAGGAACGCCGGTGAGCAAGCCTTCTCTGATCAGGTCGTGTACAGACTCGAATGCCAGGTAAGGGTTGATTGCGGATGCGCCAAAGCTCATGAGGAGCGCCATATGGTGAACTTCTCTAGCTTCCCCAGTCTCGACGACAAGAGCGACTTTGGTCCGGGTTCCTGTGCGGATTAGGTGGTGGTGCACCGCCGAGAGCAATAGTAAAGACGGTATGGGAGCGAGCTTCGAGCTGATGTGGCGATCGGAGAGAATGATGATGTTGGCTCCGTCGTCGATGGCTTGGCTGACGGTAGAGCGGATCTTTTCGATGGCAGCCTTCAGCCCTTCGCCGTCAGTGGAAACATCGTAAAGGCCGTCAACTACAAATGATCTGAAGCCAGGGTTTTCGCCTTGCTCGTTGATATAAATCAGCTTTGCAAGCTGGTCGTTATCGATGATCGGGAAAGGAATCTGGATTTGATGGATCGAACCTGGTTGCGGATCCAAAATGTTTCCGGATGATCCGATCGTATTTGACAACGAGGTGACCAGCTCTTCTCTGATGGCATCCAGTGGCGGGTTTGTAACCTGGGCGAACAGCTGGAAGAAATAGTCATACAAAAGTCTCGCGCGATCGGACAGAACTGCTGTTGGGGTGTCGGAACCCATGGAACCAATCGGCTCGACTCCCGCTTTGGCCATGGGCATGAGGATGATACGGAGATCTTCCAAGGTGTAGCCAAAGGCTCGCTGCCTTTGCACTATTGACGAATGTTGAGGCACCAGCATGTGCCGGGGAGGGAGGTCGTCAATAGAGACCAGGTTCTCTTCGATCCACTTCTTATATGGATGCTGCAGGGCTAATTCAGATTTGAGCTCCTCGTCGGCGACTATCCGGCCTTGAGAAGTATCCACCAAAAACATTCTGCCCGGCTGAAGGCGGCCCTTCTGGATTACTTTGTCGGCTGGGATGTCTAGCACTCCGACTTCAGACGCCATTACAACCAAATTGTCAGAGGTGACCCAATAGCGGGACGGGCGAAGCCCGTTTCTGTCCAGGACCGCGCCGATGACAGTGCCGTCGGTAAATGCTATGGAAGCTGGTCCATCCCACGGCTCCATAATCGAAGTATGGTATTGGTAGAAAGCTTTTCTATCAGGATCCATGGACTCGTGGTTTTCCCAGGCTTCGGGAATCATCATCAATACCGCGTGTGCCAGGCTACGACCGTCTAAGTGCAGCAGTTCTACCACTTCGTCGAACGATGCCGAGTCAGACGCTCCCGGCGTGATGATTGGGTAGATTCTCTTGAGATCTCCAGGAAGAGTCTTGCTGGTGAGAACTGCTTCCCGGGCAGCCATCCAGTTCCTGTTCCCCTGCAGCGTGTTTATCTCGCCATTGTGGGCAATGAGACGATAAGGGTGTGCCAATGGCCAGGATGGAAAGGTATTGGTTGAAAACCTTGAGTGGACCAGGGCCAAGGCAGACTCGAAACTTGGGTCTGATATGTCTGGGTAATACTGTGAAACCTGAGGCGTGGTCAACATGCCTTTGTAAACGATCGTCCGCGATGACAAAGAGCAGAAATAGACGGCGTCGGTAGTATTCTCGACTCTCTTTCGGAACATGTATATCAGCCGTTCGAGATCGATCCCATTTTGGCCGCCCTTGCCGGAAACAAACAACTGAAGAACGGTTGGTTCGACTAGTAATGCTGTTGCGCCAAGCGTGGAGTTATCAGTTGGAACTTCTCGGTATCCAAGAATGTCCACGCCTTCCTCTTCGGCAATTTTGGCAATGCCATCTTTTACTTCGCGCTCTGACCCTTTCGTGATGAGCAAATTTCCCGCTGCGTACGAACCGCGCGCCGGCAATTTGAACTGGAGGGTCGAGCGAAAGAACTTGTCAGGGATTTGGATGAGAATTCCCGATCCGTCACCTGTGTTCACCTCCGCGCCGGAGGCGCCTCGATGTTCGAGATTCAACAGCGCGGTCAAACCCATTTCGACTATATCGTGCGATTTGTCACCGGTCATGTTTACGACGAACGCAACTCCGCATGCATCGTGTTCGAATGCAGAGTCGTATAAGCCAAAGTTTCGGGAAGTTTTATCCATGTCAAATAAACCTGTCATCTCAATCGAAAAATGGGTAATGATGTTCTGGCTTCGTTCGAGACGACATTGGCTCTAGCGATGACACCATACATTTTATCATGCGGGTTTGAAACCCATTCAGTTCAACTCACCATATCAGAAATTGCTAATTGGCTAGAAATACCCCGATGACAAGAGCGGCTACAGC
>JAJYFX010000212.1 GCA_021785315.1 Actinomycetes bacterium
GTACGAAATTGCCAAGGGCGCGGGCGCTCAACAGCATCGATTCGCTCCTGATCTGAGCGATAGCGATCCTCATTAGCTAATCTGCTAAAGTTTCAATAATATGCGTCTCAGTGAAGCTCTTCAGATTGCACTACATGCCGGTGGGGTGCGCGAACGAGGTGTGCATCTTCTTTGCGGATTTACTCCTCTGCATTTGCAAACCTACGTCAAGGCATATCTTAGTCTGCGTTTTCCAGACAATGCAATTCAAGTGCGCATCGGGCTCTTTGGTGACCTTGAAGGAAACGTTGAACGTGCGCTCAATCGTCCCGCCGAGGGAGCGATTGTCATTGTCGAATGGGCAGATTTCGATCAACGGTTGGGTTTTCGCGGAAGCGGTGGATGGAGATCCGAGACAATCGACGACATTCTGCTTCAAACCAGGGAACGATGTGCGCGTTTGGAGAAAAAGGTTGAAGCTTTGGCGCAGAAGATGCCTCTGGTCCTGGTTTCTCCTACTCTGCCGATTCCCCCGATATCGCAATATCCCCCGGCGCAGTCCAGCAAGTTCGAACTTCAGCTCGCTGCTTTCCTCGATGAATTTCTATTGAAGCTTTCCGAATGCAAAGAGATTCGGTTAATGAGCCCTTCGAATCTTGCAGTCGAGTCCCCAAGTCCCTCGCGGTACGACTTAAAATTGGATTTAGCGGCAGGGTTTCCTTATTCGTTGCCGCATGCGGATGCGCTAGCCTCCTTGGGGGTAAAATGCCTCTTTCCGAATGAGCCCAAGAAAGGGTTGATTACCGACCTTGACGAAACCCTTTGGAAGGGCGTTCTTGGCGATTCTGGCGCAGGTGGCGTCTCATGGTCCATAGAAGACAAATCTCAAATACATGCTCTTTATCAGCAACTCCTTGACTCGTTGGCGGAATCCGGCGCGCTGGTAGCATCTGCCACAAAGAACGACCCTTCGCTCGTTAAGGAGGCATTGCAGAGAAGTGATCTGCTTATCCGCCCTGAGTCCGTCTTTCCAGTCGAAGCTGGTTGGGGGCCAAAGTCCGAAGCAATAGCCCGGATACTGAAAGCTTGGAACATCGGTCCAGAGAGCGTTGTTTTTATCGATGATAGTCAGATGGAACTTTCTGAGGTCTCGGAGAAATTCCCGCAAATTGAGTGCCTGTTGTTTACAGGATCCGATCCGGTTGCGGTATTGGCGCTGCTCAAACGCATTCGAGAACTGTTCGGCAAGGCCGAGGTGCGCGAAGAGGATCGCCTGCGTATATCGAGTTTGCGTAGCGCGGCAAAGTTGCTGGGCGAGGCTGGGGACGCCGGTGGGGAGGAGTTTATATCGCGCCTCAATGCGGGGATTACGTTAGAACCACTTGAAGGCAATCAAGAGCGCGCCTTGGAGCTGGTGAACAAGACCAACCAGTTCAATCTTAACGGTGTTCGTTTCACCAAGTCGGAGTGGGCATCTCGAATGAATCGCCCGGGGTCGTTTATTACTGTGATTGCATACGAGGATCGCTTCGGACCTCTCGGAAGAATCGCCGTGCTGGGCGGATACTTCGAGCATGGACGCTGCATCGTGGACATCTTTGTAATGAGCTGCCGAGCTTTTTCGCGCCAGATCGAATTTCAAATTCTGCGGAGACTCTTTGAACAATCGGCCGCTGACTCGATCTGCTTTCTATTTAAGCCTACCGAAAGAAATGGTCCCATGAGGGCATTTCTTGGACGGTTCTGCCTGCTCGAAAGCGCAGTCACGGAAGGAATCGAGGTTGCCGCGGAAGCATTTATAAGCGCCTGCCCGAATTTACATCACGAGGTTACCGAAAAATGGACAATGCGACAATAAAAGAGAAGCTTCAGGCATGTTTTTCTACTGTCTTTCCTGACTTGGATCCATCTCAAATCGAGTTCGCTAGCTTGGAAAACACAAGCGGATGGGATTCGATTGCGCATGTTACCTTGCTCGCGCTTATAAGCGAAGAGTTTGGAGTAGAGATGGACTATGGAAAATATGAAAAAGCAATTTCGTTTTCTGGCTTTATGACACTGATAGAAGAGGCGGTTTCCAATGGGTGACATCTATGCTTCGAGGTAGATGACATTGAGCAGCAAATTCAGTACATGCGGCTGCAGAACGCTGTTTTAGTGCGTCAACCTCAGCCAGCCGTCGCCTTTGAATGTAGAGGCGGATAGCATGGATGGTGACGCGAGACAGAATGCTCATCGTGTAGCTTGAACGCGCTTCGTAAGGGAGAAGGTGTATATTAAGTAACCTTCTCGCTTGATTTGCTCTCCGGCGGGAAGGCTTTTCGTTGGTATCATTTCCTGTCCAGCGGCCTTAGCCCTTGTAGAAATTCCCTGTAAGATGTCTTCAAAGTGAACGGAACTGTAACCTTGGCAAGAGGCTTGGATTTTTGACATCCGACCAGCGTGTGCGGCGGCACGCTTGAGGTTACAATCGAAGATGCGCTCACAACAGATCCTTCGCCAATTGTGAGGGTGGTTCCGGCTGTTGCTGTTAATACACTGTTGGCGCCAATCATCGCGTTTTTTCCAACGACAATGCGTCCTAATCCTCGCGTATGGGCCAACAGAATGGATCGAATGAGCACTTGGGCGCCATCCTGAAGCTCAATGCATTCAGGATACTCGTTTTCCAGATAGACATCATCTCCGATGAAGACGTGGCCTGTTATGTGGACTCCACGCAATTTATGCAAAAAAGGGCGCACTGTCGATCCGCCTGGTGAAAACCGCGCAATCAGCGCAAGAATCCGGTTTGCCGACCTTCTAACGATAGATTTCTTCATGCTTCCCCCGTGGCCTTGAGCGCTTTTGCAATCCGCTTTGCAGTTTTCAATAGTCCCTTGTGGCGCGATAGAGTGCTATCGCGAAACTCGGAGAGCCCTCGCCTGACAAGTACGCGAGCATTATGGGCGGTTCCAAAGCTGCTGGTTAACAAAGTCTTAGCACTTCGGTCGACAATTTCAATCTTTCTGACTTGCCCAGGTACCGATTGAACGTCAAACTTGAGATCCTGGTTTTCGAAGTCGAAAGCTACCCTCTCGCCATCGATCAGGACGTGATCGATAGTGTCCGGATTGGGTTCAAATTTGTAAAGCCGGTAGCGGCCGGCCTCAGATTCTTTAGGCATAAAGTGGAATCGACGTGTAAAGAAGCGCATCTCAATTGAGCCGTTTTCGCTTCGTCGCCTAAGGTTGCTTCGCATCAACTGTTCAGAAAGTCCGATCCAAGATAAGCTGGGCTCTATTTCCTTCAGTGCGGTAACAAATTCTCCGATCCCTTTACAATGGTCACGGAAATGCTCGTGATGCTCGACAAGCAATGCAGGCTTGCCCAAAAACAAGTCAAGCGCAAAATCGAATGTCCTGCGCGGATAGTGGCGCTGAAAAATCGGGAAGCCGTCAAATCGGATTACGGCTGGCCAGAGAAAGTCGGCGATCGTGAGTTCATCTGGCTGGTAGTCGGTTGGAATGCAAGTGGAATTCACGGCGGCTAGGTAGTTCGCGGACCGCAGTGCGGGAATGGCAGCTTTTGAAAACTGCCCTTGAGGAAAAACCATCACGTCTTCAAACGGGACTCCAACACGTTCTCTGTGCTTCACCATGCGTTGGATTCCAAGTGCGGCTTTTTGCTCCAGTATGGCCGCCGACCCTAATTGAAATTCGTGGTTTGTGTGATCGCAGCCATGAACACAAATACTCAGGTTCGAATCAGGGCTGAGGATCCGGGCAGCGGTACGACGCGAAGAACGCCAATGATTCCAAGGGATAAAGGCGATAGATGCGCCATACCCCAGTCGCTGGATTGAGGCCTTTAGGGTCGCAAAATCGAGAGCGCCATAACGCTTCGTCAGGAGCGGATCGTCGATGATGAGCCGTGCTGTAAATCCATCATTGCGCCAGCAACTCTGGGGAAAACAATGGCGCAAAAAAATAAGTAGCGGAAGGAGCGGGATGGAGTCGTCACCCAGACAGCAATCTCGTCCAAGCGGTTTGTCTATGTCGGGCATCTGACCAGCGAACAGAAAGATTTCCCCGGTCGAAGACTTGAGCCGGACAAAAGTCGGACGGTCGTTAGCTGTCATGATCGTTTCAGCCAATCCGCATCCTGATTGAATCTCAAATGCAGGTGCTGGATGCATTTGGCTAGTCAGCAGACTCTGTCCGGCGAGTTGAGCGGAAAGCTCCTTTGCTTCCTGGGGCAGGGCGTATTGGACAGGTCTGAGCGGCTGCAGAGTTAGCCTGCGAATGGTGCCGCCTGTGAGAGCCTCCAGTGCATCATTGGTCTCAGTGGTGGCCGAATCGCCGAATACAAGAATCTCCGAAAAACGATTACGCAGTAACTGCAAAAAAGTGATTTTGAGATCCAACGTGCGATAAAGTTGGCTTAAAGTTTCTAAGTGTATCGCCAAGCTGCAAGGGCCAGGTCGAACTTGGTTCAGGAGTGAATGTGGGGAGGTTCCGCCGCTCTGAAATGGAAAAACTTCGGTAGTTACACCTAAAAAAGTTGCCAGCGCCTCTAGTCGTTTATCCTCGCTCGCCCGGTTGGGGCTCGAAATGATTAACAGCCGCTTCATGAAGGGAGGCTCCTGTACTCGGAGAATAGCAAAGATGCTGACATTCTGCACAACATCGTAGGTGTGGCTAAGATAGTCGATCCTGAAAAGCTAGTAACATACTTTATTATCAATAACATATACGAACTTATCGTGGTATAATTATCCCAGTTCCAGAGTAAATTCTGCCGAAAGCTGGGGAAAACGATG
>JAJYFX010000213.1 GCA_021785315.1 Actinomycetes bacterium
GCCAGCAAAGAACTGATTCTCACGCATATACATCCCAACATCGAAGTTGAAAACGTAATAGAATCAACTGGCTGGAACATCAAAATTGCAAATCAACTAATGGTTACCGATCCACCTACGGAAAAAGAACTCGAAGCTATCAGGTCGCTAGTTTCTGCGAGGAAATAGCCTCATTTAACGAAAGGATGAATCATGGCCAGCGCATTAATTCTCGTCAAGCCTGAGCATGAAGAGGATCCGCCTTATCATCACGCTTCTTATCAAAGCACTGCTTTGCGAGGCCCTAATAAAGCTCCATTGATTCTCAGGCCTGGCAGAACCGAAAATCATGGGGCGGTTTTCGGGGAAGACAGGATTCGTCCAAATGATGATGATCTCACAAGGCAGCACCAAGGGGACCCCCTTGGTGAAAAAATAGTTGTGTCCGGGAGACTTCTGGGCTCGGACGGACGACCGATACGGAATCAACTTGTAGAGATATGGCAGGCTAATGCTTCGGGCCGTTACGCGCATTCGCTCGACGACCATCCGGCACCGCTCGATCCAAACTTTACCGGCGGCGGCAGAACGCTAACCGATAACGAGGGGTACTATCGGTTCGTCACGATCAAGCCAGCTGCCTACCCCTGGGGCAACCATCCCAACGCCTGGAGGCCGGCGCATATTCATTTTTCGCTATTTGGCACTGCCTTCACTCAGCGTCTGATAACCCAGATGTATTTTCCTGGCGACCCCCTTATTGACGATGATCCGATTGCCAATTCGATTCGCGACAAGCGCGTGCTTGCTCGCCTCATCTCGGCGTTTGATTGGGATTTGACGATTCCGGGTACCGCGCTGGGATATCGCTGGGACATAATATTGGGCGGATCCAACCCGACTCCGGAGGCATGATGAATACTCAAAGCGGGCCCACCCCGTCTCAGACAATCGGTCCATTTTTTAAATTTGGAACAGAGTGGCTAGCTGATGAGCACCTTGCTTCCGAGGATATCGAGGGTGCCATATTTCTAACCGGGAGCGTCTATGACGGCGCCGGCAATCCCGTTCCTGACGCCATGCTGGAAATCTGGCAGGCCGATGAAAATGGGAACTTCCCCCCTGACACGCTGGCTTCCTGGACTGGGTTTGCGAGGAGACTCACAGATGCGAATGGCGAATACGCGATTCGCTCCGTTAAGCCTGGAGCGGTAGCTTCGGCGTCCGGGGAGCTTCAGGCGCCACATATTGCAATGGTGGTCTTTGCCCGCGGACTTCTCAAGCCCGTTTTTACGAGAGTCTATTTTGACGACGAGAGCGAAGCGAATGCCGTCGATCCCTTGCTTAACGCGTTAGAAGACTCAGACGCTCGTTCTAGCCTGCTCGCCAAGGGAGACGGCAACCGAAGCTACAGATTCGATGTACGGCTTCAGGACTCCTTCAGGGGCCAAGAGACCCAGTTCTTTGCTTTCGAAAATTAGATAAGGCCATTCTCGGGGGATTGAAATAATAGATGCAAGGATCAGAGGGGTTGTTTGAGCCTATTTTTGCGACTGATGAGATTGCGCCTATTCTTTCTCCGCAAAACTGGGTTCAGAAGATGGTCGATGTGGAATGCGCTCTGGCCGCCGCGGAGGCGGAATGCGGAGTTATTCCAGCTGCGGCCGCAGAGGCGATAGCCCTTCTTAGGGCAGATCATGGAATTGACCCAACTGAACTTGGCAGGGAGTCTCGAAACGGCGGCACGCCAGTGATTTCGCTGGTGCGGATTCTTACCGACAAGCTCCCGGAGTCGGCCCGTCCGTGGATCCACTATGGATCCACAAGCCAAGACATCTTAGACAGCGCGACAATGCTGGTAGCCCGGGAAGCAATTCCGGTGGTTTACTCAGATTTGGTGCAGGTCGTGTCACTGCTAGCGTCGCTAGCGGATCGGTATCGTTACACGCCTATGGTGGCCCGGACCCTGCAACAGCACGCGCTGCCCACTACCTTTGGTCTAAAGGCAGCCAGTTGGCTTGGAGGAGTGTTGTCCGCTTCCGCGCCGTTAGAACGGATGTTTAATGGCGAATTGGCCGTGCAGTTTGGCGGAGCCGGAGGGACCTTGGCTGCGCTGGGCGGCGATGGATTGCTGGTTGGCGAGAAGCTTGCATCCAATCTTGGCCTTCAATTTCCCTTGATGCCTTGGCACGCGCAGAGGGTGAGAATAGCGGAACTCGGATCGGCGTTCTCGCTTATCGTTGGCGCATTGGCGAAGATGGCCGGAGACATTGTCCTGGGCACTCAGGCGGAAGTTGGTGAGTTTTCCGAGTCTGGAGGCGCTGGCGGGGGCTCCTCAGCTTTACCCCAAAAGGCGAATCCAGTTGGAGCGATCATAATCAATTCCTGTTTCCGCAGGGCAATGGGACTGCTGCCGGTACTCTATGGCTGCCTTTTGGCCGAGAATGAGCGGGGCGCCGGCGAATGGCAGGCGGAGTGGCAGCCGCTCAGGGATTTAATTTCCATTACGGCTACCGCCGCCAACAGAAGTGCGAGCAGCCTGGCCAATCTGGAGATCGACGAATCGAGAATGCTGCATAACCTCGAGTTGAGTCGTGGAAATGTAATGTCAGAAAGAGTCCTGTTGGGACTGACTCGAAGTCTGGGACGGTCCGTCGCTCACAACTTGGTTCGCGAAGCTGCCAGGCGCAGCAGCGCCAATCAAACGCCTCTTCTTACCGAGCTTCGCAAGGAAGCAACTTTCCGGCAAAGCTTCACCGAAGATGAGGCGCTGGCACTATTTGATCCACTTTCTTACCTTGGTTCAGCTCAGAGCTTCATAGATGGAGCCTTGGCGCAGGCGCAAAGCGTGTTGCCAAGATGGCAAGCGATCGCGGATCGCAATAGTTAGAGTTGAGGAATCGATGGAGCTTATGCAGGTAGAAGTAAACGCAGCGAGATTCCGGGTCCGAATTGACGGACCAGAGGGGTCTCCCTGGTTGCTATTGCTGAATTCGCTTGGCACCACGTATGAGATGTGGGATGAACAGATACCACTCCTCTCGGGCCATTTCCGGATTATCCGCTATGATCAGCGGGGACACGGCGGGAGTACAGCACCGCCTGGACCTTACTCCATCGACGAGCTAGGCAGAGACGCTTTGGGGATACTCGATGCGGTCGGCGCCGCTAGAGCCTCGTTGTGCGGATTGTCGCTTGGCGGGACGATTTCAATGTGGCTGGCGGCAAACGCTCCCGATCGTATTGAAAGAATGGTCGTCTCCTGCACATCCGCCAACTATGCTCCGCCTGAATTTTGGATTGAACGTGCGTCTGTGGTGAGATCAAATGGTACATCCGGGCTATACGACGGCCTTCTGGAACGCTGGTTTACCGGGCAAATCGATGCTCGGAATCCTGGAGCCAAAGCTTTAGTCGCCTCGATGCTAAGTTCTTGCGATCCCCAAGGCTACGCCAGCGTATGCGAGGTCTTGGCAAGCGCTGACCTTCGGGCCGAGCTGCCGAGCATTAGTGTTCCAACCCTCGTCATTGCCGCATCATTTGATCGGGCAACTCCTCCGGCGACGGCGCTTTCCATTTGCGAAGCAATACCTGGTTCATCGCTCGTGGTAATACCCGACGCTTCCCACTTGGCGAATCTGGAGCAGCCCGATCTCTTCGTGGATGCCGTCATGGAACATTTGGTTGGCTCTCCCAGGACCCGGGGCATGACGGTTCGAACCCAGGTGCTGGGAGGCGATTACGTTGCTGGCGCAAATGCCCGGAAGACTGATTTTACTGCTCCATTTCAGGATTTCATATCTAGGTATGCCTGGGGCGAGGTTTGGACAAGACCAGGTCTGGATCGCCGCTCAAGGAGCATGATAACGCTCGCCATTCTGGTTTCGCTGGGTCATTTCAACGAGTTCTCCTTTCACGTCCCCGCTGCTCTCAGAAATGGATTAACGAGGGAAGAGATCTCAGAAGTGTTGATACAGTGCGCAGTGTACGCTGGGGTACCGGCAGCGAACTCAGCATTTGCCAAAGCCAACGAAATACTACAGTCACTTGATCAAAGTGCCGGATAACGCGAGGGAGTTCAAAAAATGACCAACGAGGCGGTACTGGAGTTTCGCGCCGAACGGGAAAAGATCGCACTGGCGTGCCGCATTATGGCCATGGAAGGTATCGTCGAAGCGACGCTCGGCCATATATCGATGAGGGTCGGCGAGAATTTGATGCTGATCCGCAGCCGAGGGCCTGAGGATTGCGGCCTGTTCTTTGCAACTCCCGAAGAGATCTGTCTTTTTGACTTTTCAGGCAATGCCAAGGAAGCAGACCGGGGATTTTCAAAGCCTGTGGAGCTTCCGCTGCATGGCGAAACGCTGCGAAATAGGCCTGAAGCGAATGTGGTGCTACATGCGCACCCTCCTGCCGTCCTTCTGGCAGCACTGTCGGACCTTGATTTGCGGCCGAGCTTCGGTGCGTTTAACATACCAGCCGCCCTGCTGGCCGCAGATGGAATACCAGTGTTTCCGCGATCGGTGCTGATCTTGAACACCGAGGTTGCGCTGGACATGCTGGATTCGCTCGGGAGTCATAAGGCTTGCGTGCTAAAAGGTCACGGGATCACTGTGATCGGAGACAGCGTGGAGCAGACGCTTCTTCGAGCTTTGAATCTGAACACGATAGCCAAGGTAGCGCTGGAAGTTGCACAGGCCGGCGGCGAAATTGCTGGCATACCCGAGGCAGACCTAGCCATGCTCCCGGA
>JAJYFX010000214.1 GCA_021785315.1 Actinomycetes bacterium
CCTTCAAACCCGGGGGGGATATCAGATGCATCTTCGCAATGCCATAGGCGCAGCAGTCGTGAGTTCCACGATTTTAGCTGCATGTGGCTCAAGTACCTCTGCATCGAGTACTGCCACATCGTCAGCTTCGTCATCGTCCAGCTCAGCGGCTTCTTCTGGTCCACCGAACATACCTAACAATCCGTTCGCAGGTAAGACCATACGACTTATATCCTCTGGATCAGCAGGATCAACACACGATCTTGCCCTCAGAGCGGCTGCGCCGTATTTAGCGAAGTATCTTCATGCGACAACTGATGTCGTAGACATGCCTGGAGGAGGCCAACTCAAGGCATGGAACTATGTCGCAGCGGCAACGCCTGACGGCCTCACCTTTGGAACAAGCGATATTCAGGGTCTGCTTGGCAACAGATGGGAAAAAGTCCCGAATGAGACGCCAAATATCCAGGATCTAACCTATCTGGGCTTTGTTGGCGGTGGGGTCGGAGGAGGCGCCAAGGTTTTGTACAGCGTCAACACTAACGCAGCTCCATTGACAAACATTTTCACCTTGGTAAATGATCACACTATTCCAGTTAAATATCTTGGATCGGTCGGTGACGTTTCAGTCCCGCTTCTGACAAAGATCTACAACATTCCTGAGGTTTCCTTGACGTCATACAAGGACTCGCTGGCTCAGCTGCAAGGTATCATGCGCGGAGACGGTCAGATTTGCAACAAGACCTGGGGTGGATCATGGGCTGCCTATGTGACTTCAGGTAAGGGCAAAGTTCTACTTGAGTGGTCGATGAGGCCCTCGTGGTCGATTGACCCCAACGTGCCTACTCTTGCAACTTTGATGAAGAAGGATCCACCAGCAACAGCTGCTGATAAGGCTGCTCTCGAGGCGAATGCCAGCGCTCTTGACGCTGGTATGGCCCTTATGGGTCCTGCTGGAATTCCTGCAAGCAAGGTTGCGATTCTTCAGGCCGCAGTGAAATGGACGGTAGAACAGCCTGGATTTATAGCTCAGGCCACAAAGAGCAAGCTATCGACGGCTTATGAGAGTCCACAGCAAGAAGTCGCAGCGATCAAAGCTGGAATCGATCCGACTACGGTGGCAGCAATTAGAAAATACCTGCCGATAAGCACTGGAGTTGCTTCATGAGTCTTGCTAGCCGCTGGGCGGTACAAGACGGAGGAAGCAACGGATGAACTACATCCATTCATTAATAAGTGGATTCAGTAATTTCGGAAGCTTCTCGACCCTTGCCGTTTTGCTGGGTGGAACACTCCTGGGAGTGATTGTTGGGGTGATACCTGGCTTGGGCGGCATAATAGTCCTGGTCGTCTTGCTGCCCTTCCTTTATAACATGAATCCGGTTGTCGGGCTTGCCTTGCTGCTTGCGGCGCATTCGGCAATTTATTATGCTGCATCGACAACCGCGATTCTTATCAATACTCCGGGGGCTCCAGAGTCCGCCGCCACCTGTTTCGACGGTTATCCCATGACCCAGAAAGGGGAGGTTGGCAGGGCTCTTGGGATCTCGGCAGTATCAACGACATATGGAGGGCTGTTTGGCGCTGTGGCGCTGTTAGTCGCGATTCCACTAATGGTGAGATTGGTGAATGTCTTCCATCCGCCAGAGTACTTTTTCCTGACAATTTTGGCAGTAGTTCTTATCGGCCAGTTGCAGTCAGGTTCGCCAACTAAGGGGATAATCTCTGGGTTGCTTGGCTTTCTCCTTTCATTTGTGGGAGCTGCCGCAAGCACCGGAACTCTGAGATACACGTTTGGTGCGCTTGGTCTGTATGACGGTCTCAATATTGCTGCTGTTGCAATAGGCCTTTTTGCGATTTCAGAGATGTTCGTACTTTTCGGATCGAAAAAGGGCGTGTCTTTATCTGGCAAGATTCACCTATCTAGACAGGAAGTCTGGGGAAGTGTCGGAGTTGGCATGCGTGAGGTGTTTACCCACAAGTGGCTTGCAACTAAGTCGGCATTCCTTGGAGTCATGTGTGGTGTCATTCCAGGAATTGGATCAACCGCGGCTAACTTTTTGTCTTATGGCTACGCCATGAGATCTTCGAAGACGCCGGAACTATATGGCACTGGTATACCAGAAGGCATAATTGCTCCCGAATCCTCGTCTATCTCAAAAGAGGCCGGATCTCTGATTCCGACTGTCGCATTGGGAATCCCAAATGGCCCAGCGATGGCTATCTTGCTGGCGGCATTTTCGATACTGGGTCTGCAGCCCGGACCCTCGATGTTGAGCAATCATCTTCCTCTTGTTTTTTGGATGGTAGCCGTTATCGCAGTATCGAGCATTCTTGCCAGCGTGGTTGGTCTTGGCTTGGCGCCTATATTGGCACAAATTACGGTTATACCTGGAAGAGTACTTGTACCATTTGTTCTTGTCATAGCATCAATCGGTGCTTTCGCGTCTACTACTGAGCTTTTGCAGGTAGTGGTAATGATGATCATGGGCGGACTTGGCCTCGTGATGCGTCGATTCCACTATTCGTTACCCGCAGTCATTGTGGGTGTGGTGCTGGGCTCGGTCGCCGAGAATAATTTAGTTCTGACACTCAAAATCTACCAGTGGCGCTTTATTGAGCGCCCCTTGAGCGACATTATCGTTTTGGGAGTCATTGCGATAATAGTTTTTGGAATCAGGAAGACTCGAAAAACAAAAGAATCCGCTTCTGCAACGCCTGGTGAGACGGCCTCGGAAGTTGCGCCTGTTTCCAAGGGCGAGTTGATTTTGGACTTCGCATGGGTGATTGGCTCCGCAATATATGTATTTGTTGGAGCACGCTATCCATCTCCAGCAAGTACTGGGCCTGTTTACCTTGGCGGCGTTGTGTTCATAGTTGGTGTGTTCCAGCTAGTCGGTGCGTTTGTGCCCAGGCTACGAAGAGTTACTCACGGTGGCGGCGCTCCAGTTCGTGCTGCTCCGGAAAGTGTGGCCGGTAGTGGGGAAGGACTGGCTTCGCCTTCAGCAAGCCCTGCGGGCAAGGTACCCCAAGGGCTTATTGGCACGGCGATTCTGGTCGAGGAGGCTGAGGAAGCAGCACCGGAAGGCGTGAAAGTACCTACAAAAGCGAATGCAAAGAGTGAGGGTATAGCTATCCTTTTGGCGGTTGTCCTCATAGGTGCCGTTTACCTGATTGGCTTTGAGTTCGCTGCACCATTGTGGACTCTTGGATATTTTCTATTCATCCGCCGCTGGAAGATCCCCGCTTCAGTTCTGGCAGCTGTGGGCATATTCGTGGTGTACTTTCTAGTTTCACATCTTCTGACTGGGGTGGTTTTCCCGACGGGAATTATTTAGAAGCTTGTTGCTTTTGGATGTAGCATCCTGCTGCAATTGATAAAGGTTGCGAGAGGGGTCACGCTGGATATGTTTGAGTATTCAGCGTGACCCCTCTCGATTCGTTAATTGGCGTGGCTTCATCGGTTCTCGTTATCGCTACATCTGTCGCCTAGGATGTGATGACGTTGGAAAATTGCTGGCAATGCATAATTGTGGCGTTCCTAATGGGACGCAGATGGTTGCAGGCTGGATTGCGGTATATTTTCTTTCGCCTTTTGCACAATGCCTTTTGTTTTACTAGCCGTTGTTCATGTGCGTCAAGCGGAACGCTTTACAGATGCTGCTCGTAGGATAGAGTACCCAAAATCAGCTAGCATGAGTCTTACTTTCTCATCGGCTATAGGAAAATAGTCGCAATTCCAAGGATTGTAATGGCACTAAATCTGGACATGGTGGGCAAGAGTTTGGGGCCGGTTCGTACTAGTTGGAGATCAAAGGACACGATCCTTTATGCTTTGAGCGTTGGTTCGGGAATCGAGGAGATTGCTTTTACCACGGAAAACTCTCAGGGGGTACCTCAAAGGGTTCTTCCAACCTTCAGCGTTGTCGGTGGTGGCCCGAACTCAATGGATATCTGGGATCAGATAGGTTCATTTGATCATTCACAGCTGTTGCACCTAGAACAGAGTGTTAATATCTTTGCGAGCCTTCCTCCTGCAGCAGATGTTGAAACTACGGCCCTAGTGACGGGAATCTACGACAGAATAACCGGCGCTGCTGTTGAGGTGAAATTCATAACCAAAGAGGCTCAGAGCGATGAGGTTTTCTTCGAGACAGCATCTACTGTGTTCATACGCGGCGAAGGCAGTTTTGGTGGCCCCAGAGGCACGCGAGTGAAGGCAGTTGCAACGCCAGAGCGAGAACCTGATTTCATAATCACATATGAGACATTGCCAACTCAGGCTCTTCTTTACAGACTTAATGGAGACGACAACCCGCTGCATTCTGATCCGGCGTTCGCGCGCGCGGCAGGATTTGATCGTCCCATATTGCATGGTTTATGCACATACGGCTTTGCTGGCAGGGCATTGCTAAGTACGTGCTGTGAGATGGACACCGATAGGTTTGGCTCGATGTCAGCGCGCTTCGTGGCACCAGTTTTTCCAGGAGACCTTCTTACGACCACCATTTGGAATGGTGATGATGGGGCAGCGTTCGTGGTGGAGAATCAGATTGGGGCGACGGTTCTAGATAGGGGCAGATTCACAGTGCGGGAAAGTTGACTCAATACTTACGGTTAATCGAAGTTTTTATGCGATCCGTAATCTAGAGTTATTGACGAGATTGCCCGGGTGGCGGAATGGTAGACGCAGGGGGCTTAAACCCCCCGGGCCCGAAGGGGCCATGCGGGTTCGAGTCCCGCCCCGG
>JAJYFX010000215.1 GCA_021785315.1 Actinomycetes bacterium
GCATCCCGACGGTCTCGTTGTCGCATACGTGAATACGAGTGCGGAAGTCAAGGCGCTCGCGGACGTGTGCGTAACAAGCGCTAATGCGGTTGCGGTAGTTTCGGAGCTGGACCAGGGCCATCCCATTTTCTTTGTCCCGGACATGTTTTTAGGCGCCCACGTGGAACGCGCGACCGGACGCAAGATGAACCTTTGGCTGGGGGAGTGTCACGTCCACGCTGGCATTGGCGAAAGGGAGATCAATTCAAAGATGGCTGAACACTCGGACGCTGAATTCCTCATCCATCCTGAGTGCAGCTGCGGAAGCGCATGCCTGTATTTAAAACCTGATGCAAAGATAATGTCGACCGAGGGAATGGTCCGCTACTCCAAGACCGCGTCGTCAAAGGAGTTCGTGGTCGCAACAGAGGTTGGAATTCTGCACCGCCTTCAACGGTTCTCGCCAGACAAGCAGTTCTATCCGATCAAAGAATCCGCGGTGTGTGAATATATGAAGATGATCACCCTTGAAAAGGTCTTTGATTCGCTAGAAAAGAATCAGTTCAAAGTCGAAGTTTCTCCAGAGATCGCCGATAAGGCCAGGCGGTCTCTGGAAACAATGATCGCCGTGGGTTAGAAAAGGGTCGCAAAGTTGGAAGAACTGTTCGCCGACATTCTCGTCATCGGATCGGGGGTAGCTGGCTCATGTGCCGCAATGCATGCCGCAAGTCGGGGCGCGGAAGTTTCGCTGGTTACAAAGACAGAACTCTTGAGCGGCTCGACTCGCTGGGCTCAGGGAGGAATTGCATTCCCATCTGATCCCAATGACATTCCGAGCCATCTGATGGACACGATAAAAGCCGGAAGAGGCCTTGTCGACGAGCGAGTCTCGACGGCCATCCTCACTGATGCGCTAACGCAATGGAAGCGGCTGATTGAGCTTGGAATAACCTTCGATGCTCATCCGGCACTGGAAGGCGGCCATTCGAAACCGAGAATCCAGCACATCCACGGTGATGAAAGCGGCCTGCATCTGCTCACCTTCCTTCACCACCAGCTGCCGCCCAGCGTCTCAATTCTCGAGAATCAATTTGCCGCAGAGCTGATATCGTGCGATGGCCAAGTACACGGAGCGCTTCTCTGGAAGAATGGAGACCCGGCCAAGCCAGTTGCGGTTCACGCAGGTGCGACCATAATTGCAACAGGCGGTATTGGACAAATCTATGCCTTTACCACGAATCCCCAAGAAGCCACGGGTGACGGAATAGCTCTTGCTTATAGAGCGGGCGCCAAGGTTAGAGACATTGAACTAGTCCAGTTCCACCCTACGGTCCTTTCCAACGGCGGGCTTATTTCTGAAGCATGCCGCGGCGAGGGGGCCATTCTGCTTAACGGCGAGGGAGAGCGTTTCATGCCCAGGTATGATGAAGCGGGAGAGCTGGCGCCCAGGGATATCGTCTCGAACTCGATTCATAGCGAAATCATCGCCACTGGTAAAGTTTTCTTGGACCTCAGACCTGTTGACAATTTGAAGCTCAAGTTTCCCACCGTCTACAACTCCATTCTGAACCTTGGATTCAACCCTCTCAAAGAGCCCGTCCCGATTCAGCCGGCGGCACATTTCTTGATGGGGGGCATTGCCACCGATGAATACGGCGCAACTTCTGTTGCCAATCTCTTCGCGGCTGGAGAAGCGGCAAGCACGGGATTCCATGGCGCGAACAGGCTGGCATCCAATAGTCTTCTCGAAGGCTTGGTAATGGGCTCCCGTGCCGCGGAACAAGCCGTCGCCTCTGCGCCGGCCACTGAACGGAAAATCGAAACAAAAGGTGTGCCTGGGTGCGCGGTGCAAGATCAATCGGCTATTCGCAAGATAATGGAGAGTTCAGCTTCCGTAATGCGAGACGGGGAAAACCTTGCCAATGGCTTCAACAAGGCACTCAGTCTTGAGGTATTCCAGGCAAGTAGTGCCACAGAGGCTGAAACCGCCAACATGAGGCTGCTTGCTCTTATGGTGCTAAAGGGAGCTTTGGAAAGAAAAGAAAGCAGGGGATCGCACCGAAGGTCGGATTATCCCCAAACGAGCCCGGATGCCCAGCATATCGATCAACAGATTGAAAATCCCGGCGCAATCCGAGACTGAAAGCTCTAGTCTTCAGTAGCCCGCGATCTTTGAATCCTCCTAGCAACACTGCTGTTCTAGGCTGGTTTTAGCGCATTTTCCAGCTCCGGGAATGGAGCCTTTGAACACATTAATCCTTGGATCTTCCTTCGAGATACTGCTAGGTTATGAGGTTATCGAGCCATACCGAAAGAAGGCCCAAGGTGTCATATTTTGTGACGGGGTTCCCAGGCTTCATAGCTACCCGCATTGTTAAAAAATTAGTGGCTGACCATCCGGATCAAAACTTCACGCTTTTGGTGCATTCGAGCCAACTCCAAAAAGCCCGAGACTCGTTGGCCGACATTTCGAGCGAGATAGAAAGCGCGCAAGGACAGCTTCGTATAATCGAGGGAGATATAACCAAGGCAAACCTAGGGCTTACCAAAAGCGAGCAGGAGGAAATGGCTGAGACGACCGCCTACGTCTTCCATCTGGCCGCTATTTATGACCTTGCGGTGGCCGAAAGCGTTGCCGAAGAGATCAATGTAACCGGCACGCAGAATGTGACCAACTGGGTAAAAACTCTTCCCAAGCTCGAGCGTTATGTCTATTTCAGCACCGCTTATGTATCTGGGAACAGAAAAGGCACAATTCTGGAAACAGAGCTGATCGACATAAACGGATTCAAGAACTTCTACGAATCAACCAAGTTCAAAGCTGAAGCTATCGTACGCCACGCCTGGGACGAGATCCCGACCACGATCATTAGGCCAGGGGTTGTAACGGGAGATTCCGATACCGGCGAAACGGATAAGTTCGATGGTCCATATTTTGTCATGAGGTTTATAGACAAGTTCTCAAAAATTCCAATTCCAAATCTGGGCAAAGGTGAGGCCCTATTCAATGTGGTGCCCGTAAACTTCGTCGTGGATGCCACTTGCCACCTAGCCCATTTCAAAGGTGCGGAACACGAGACATATCACCTAGTAGATCCCTCGCCACATTCGGCCAGAGACGCATTTGCCCTAATCTGCCAGGCTCAGATGGGTTTTACGCCACGCTATACGATTCCCCTCAAGCTTGTCGAAAGTACTCTTTCCATTCCAGCATTCAGGAGGTGGGTAGGGGTAGAAAAAGAAACCTTGGAATATTTCAAGATCGGCCCGACCTATGACAGCTATCAAGCCCGAAAGGACTTGGCGGCCCTTGGAATAGCCTGTCCCGACTTTGCCAGCTATGTGCAAAAGGCAGTGGACTATTTTGTTCAGAACAAGTCTGATAGAGCCAAGCTCATAAAGGTGACCTAGGAGGCATACATGACCGACAGGCAGAGCAGAACCGAATCGAGCGAATCCGTTGGCACCAGTATGACAGAAATCTCGCAGCTTCCGGCGATCATGTCATCGGCGAGAGCCGGATTCAGGGAATACTCCCAAACGCCGTTGGATCAGCGACTGAAAATATTGCGCAAGCTTAGGCACCGGATAGTTGAAAGACAAGACGAGATCTCCGATGTAATCGCTGCTTCAACTGGAAAAATCAAAGTGGAAGCTCTCACCACAGAAGTGATGCTCGTCGCAGACGCCATCCTCCATTTGGAAAAGACGGCAAAAAAAGCTCTGGCGACTACCCGAGTCAAGACCCCAATCACCTTCATCGGAAAACAGTCGTATGTGGAGTACAAACCCAGAGGAATTGTAGCGATTATCGCTCCTTGGAATTTTCCTTTCATGTTGGCGATGGTTCCCGCAGTCGAAGCCCTTGCCGCCGGGAACGCCCTGGTCATAAAACCCTCGGAGGAAACGCCGCCTGTGGGAATGCTTATTGAGTCCATCTTCCAAGAGATCGGCCTGCCTCCAGGCGTCGTCCAGGTGATCTACGGAGCCGGAGATCTGGGTGAAGCGCTGGTTAGATCCGGACCCGATTTCGTACACTTCACGGGCTCGGTAACCACCGGCAGAGCCATCGCTGCAATTACAGGTCCGGAGCTGATTCCGACCACTTTGGAACTGGGCGGCAAAGATCCGATGATCGTCTTCGAAGATGCCCATCTTGAGCGGGCCGTCAACGGTGCGATTTGGGGAGCGTTTGCTAATTCAGGGCAGGTCTGCATGTCGGTGGAACGACTGTACCTACAAAATTCCATCTTCGCTCCATTTGTTGCGCGTTTGATTCAAGAAACCGAGAAACTTAGGCTGGGCGATGACGCCAATGACGATATTGGAAGAATGACCACTCACAAACAAGTTGCGGTGGTAAAGAGGCATGTAAAAGAGGCTTTAGATGGCGGGGCAACACTACTGACCGGGGACCATCCCGACACCTGGGAAGAGGGTTCGTTGAAATTGCGACCGGTGATCCTTGCAAATGTCAAACAGGACATGGCAGTCATGCAGGAGGAGACATTCGGGCCGGTATTGCCGATAATGCAGTTCGAGTCGACCGAGGAAGCCATAGAACTTGCGAATGATTCCTCTTTTGGCCTGACTTCAAGCGTTTGGACGCGTGATCTCGCTAAGGGCAAGCAGGTCATTTCCCGGATGCGGACGGCCGGTGCCCTGCTCAACGATGTCTTGCTGACTATCGGCAATCCGTATCTCCCTTATGGGGGAGATAAAGAATCAGGCGTA
>JAJYFX010000216.1 GCA_021785315.1 Actinomycetes bacterium
TTAAATACCGCTCGGATATCGCAAAGGCGAGCAAAGCGATCCTGTCTAGCTAGGAGCGGGATGAATGATAAAACGGGTTATTGAATTTGCCGAGGCGCTGCGCAGGTCGAATGTTCCGGTTTCGCTGCTGGAATCCATCGATGCCTGCAGGGCACTGATTTCATGTGACATCTCTGATCGCGGGGAAGTCAGGGCCTATTTATTTGCAACGATGATCAAAGACCAGAGCCATCAAAAGGTATTCAATCAGCTTTTTGACGTATTTTTTTCTCCTGGCACCTACGATCACGGCGATGGTGGACTTTCATTAGATGAAGCTCGCCCGGATGCTTATGAGTCGTTTGATGACGACGTTGATGATCTGAAGATTCGTGAACTGATCAAGAACAGCTTGCTGAGTGGCGATGAGCTCCAGCTGCAAAGTCTGGTCTCAGCCGCAGTTTCCAGATTCGCGGGCATAGAACCGGGCCGGCCAGTCGGCGGGGTATATTACGCCTTCAAAACCTTGAGACGGTTAGATATCGATGCCCTTAAGTCCGCTCTATTCGATGCGCGTCTGGAGGAGATTGATTCAAGCGATTCACTTGGGGTAAAGCTCCTGAATCTAGATGTGGACCTTGCCTTGGACAAGGTCAGGAAGATGGTAGATGACGACATCCGACGCCGAATTGTAAGCGATCGGGGAGCTGAAGCTGTAGCCAGGACGCTTCGTGCAACCTTGCCTGAAGATATCGACTTCATGCATGCTAATTCGGAGGATCTGCGGGAGATAGGCCGGACGCTGGTACCGCTGGTACACAAGCTTGCCACCAGACTCGGGCAGCGCAGGCGTCACGGCCACCGGGGAACCCTGGATTTTCGCAGAACGATTAGGCGTTCGATCGCTAATGGTGGTGTGCCAGCGGAGCTGATCTATCACAAGCCGGTCCCATCCAAGCCCGAGCTGGTCATTGTGGCAGATATTTCCGGATCCGTCGCTTCCTTTGCCCGCTTCACTTTGTCTATGGTTTACGCGCTTTCCGAACAGTTCTCAAAAGTTCGCAGCTTTGTCTTTATCGACGAGATCGATGAAGTAACCGATATATTCGAATCAAGCGATCAGATCGAAGAGGCATTGAGGCTCGTTAGCACAAAGGCGAAGGTTGTATGGCAGGATGGGCATTCTGACTACGGCCGGGTAATGGAGAGTTTCGTCGAACGCTGGGGCGAAGAGATTACTAACAAATCGACAATTATCTTTCTTGGAGATGCGAGGAACAATTACCACCCGTCCCGGTCGCACGTCCTTGCGTCAGTTAGGATGAAGGCGCGCGCATTGTATTGGCTCAATCCAGAGCCATCGACGTATTGGGATTCGGGCGACTCGATTATGTCCCAGTACAGCATGTATTGTGACTCTGTGGACGAATGTAGGAACTTGCGGCAACTCGAGTCGTTTGTCGAAAGACTGGTTTAGGTTAATTTAGGTTCAGGAGAAGTGTTGTCAATTAGTACCCGGCTTATTCTGGTGAGACACGGCGCATCAAGGTCCACCGAAATCCAAATAGTGGCCGGCCATTTGGGATGCCGGGGCCTGAGTTCGGAAGGGGTCTTGCAATCGGAGCGCTTATCGCGGCGATGGTTGCTCAAACCTCCTTTTGACGACGAGCACCCTTTCGGAGGAGCTTACAGTTCAATGATGAGGCGGTCACAAGAAACCGCGCTCATAGCTTTGTCTCCACTTGGGCTTACACTGACCGCCACATCCTGCGGTCTGTGTGAGATCCACCCCGGAGTCACCGACGCAATGACCTGGAAAGAAGTAGCGGCGAAATTTGGAGAGTTTGACGTGTTTTCCAATCCTGAGTTGCCCATCGCGCCAGGCGCCGAGAGCTGGAATCAGATGCGGGCCCGCGTCACCGATTTTCTTGAATCGCTCGTGCTTATGCATCTTGGACAGACGATTCTGATTTTCACGCACAAGGGTGTAATTGACGCGACCCTGGAAGCTTGGCTCAAAGGTTCTCCGTCTGACTTTGCGGATGGGCCGCAAAACACCTCTTTAACCACGTGGATTGTCGAAGTAGGCGAGCATGGGAAAGTTCAGCCGGTGCTCGCCTCGTACGATGACGCGAGCCACCTAACCAACTAGCAAGCGTAATCCGTGTCAGCGTTGTAGGTGTAATTTACGCCAGTTTGGATCAGCCATGGGGACCCGCCAGCAAACCAGAGTGTCGAATTCGTGCAGGCAGCTGCTTGATAATCGGGCGAAGCAATCCAAATCGGTTGAGTGCTGGAGCTTGTACTCAGGCTGAGGCCGCCGGTAATTTGTAGCCACTGGTAGGCGGTGGAATAGATGCCAACCAGCGTCCCTTGGGAATGCAAGTACTGCATTGCACCTTGGATCACTGCGTTATTGATCTGAAAGCTTGTCGACCAGGGACCACCTGTCTCGACGTCAATCCACCAGATTTTCGCGGTTATTCCAAGACTCTTTGCATTCAATAGGGAATGTTGTGCCTCACTCCATCCATAGTTGGTGGCTTGGCAGGCATAATTAGTGGCGGTGCATGTACCGGCCGGCCCGCTTAGGTAAACCGATGAACTTGGCGCTATGGTCCACTGGCCACCACTAAAGGGAGCTCCTAAGAATGTATAGAGCTGGAGGTTATTACCAGCTGCTGCCGCTTCCGCCTTGAACATAGTTGGATTCCTGTTGTCGAGAAACGGCCAACCGTCAGACTCCACAATTGCAATATCTCCCAGCGGCGGAATAGTTTTTGTGTAATTGCTCATGTCGTAACCGGTGCTTTTGGAAATAAACGGGCTGACGGCAGGATTTGCTGCAATCGCCACTACGGGTGCGGGAATAGCCTTGCCGCCCATCGAACCGCTAAAAACCGCATTGCCAAAGGTGAAGATCCCACCGTCGGAAGCTACTTCCCAATAGCCGCCTCCGTTAGGGTTGGCAGCCATTCCGACGATCGGTTCGTTCAGCGGTTTGCCGCCCATCGAACCGTAAAAAACCGCGTCGCCAAAGGTGAAGATCCCACCGTCGGAAGCTATTTCCCAATAGCCGCGCCCGTCAGGGGTGGCAGCCATTCCGACGATCGGTTCGTTCAGCGGTTTGCCGCCCATCGAACCGTAAAAAACTGCGTCGCCAAAGGCGAAGATCCCACCGTCGGAAGCAACCAGCCAGTAGCCGTGTCCGTCCGGCGTTGGCACCATCCCGACAATGGGTTTATTAGGATGGTACGGTGCAGCGGACCCCAATGCCTGCGTGCCGAAATTATAGGTTGATCCGTCTGCTCCAGCCATCCAGTACCCCCCTAGGTTGGCCGCAGTTAATTGGCTTCCCAGCGGCGCTTTCATGGTGGGGGAGTAGCTCCATGTATAGCTGAGGCAAATTATTGCGAGTAGTGAAAACAGAATTTTGGTCGTACCGAAAAATTGTCCGCGACCCAGTCCTCGAGGGCCTTGCGACTCATCCTTGAGTTTTTTATACATATACCCCTGTACCTAATTTGTCAATCCGTGACGTGGTCAAGGCGGATTTTATGGCGAGTTTAGGTGTGTCTGCTCGAGTGCTAAGTCTATCGCATTAGCGCTGTTGGTTATCTACTTCTTTAAACTAAATCAGCAATTCTGCAACCTGGTAAGCAAGATCCAGTGATTGCCTGCCGTTCAGCCTGGGATCGCAAATGGTGTTGTAGTTGATATCGAGTTCGTGTTCCAACACTTCCTCCGCTCCTCCAAGGCATTCCGTGACGTCTTCGCCGGTAAGTTCGATGTGAACACCACCAGGCCACGTGCCAAGCTCTTTGTGGACCTCGAAGAAGCACTTCAGCTCCTTTAGCACGGCACTGAATCGTCTTGTTTTGAGACCTGAGCCGGAGCTGGAGAATGTGTTACCATGCATCGGATCCGAAGTCCAGAGGACGGGATGACCCTCCTCCTTTACCGCGGCAACTAGCGGAGGCAGGACGTCTGCGACCTTGTCCGCGCCCATTCTTGAAATTAGGGTGAGCCTGCCCGGAACTCTCCTGGGATTTAGTTTTTCGCATATTCCCAAAATTTCATCCTTGGTGGTCTTCGGTCCAATCTTGCAACCAAGGGGATTTGAAAGTCCGGACACAAACTCGAGATGGGCCCCATCCAGGTCACGTGTCCTTTCGCCTATCCAAAGCGTATGCGCGGATAGATCGTACCACTTACCTGAGGTAGGGTCCTGGCGAGTCAGGGCTGACTCGTAACCTAACAGAAGAGCCTCGTGGCTGGTCCAAAAGCTGACCTGTTGGAGAACCTGTTCTTTCGACAGGTCAATTCCGCAGGCCGCCATGAATCTGAGAGCACGCTCTATTTCAAATGCTACGGCCTCGTAGCGCTGACCCTCGGCGCTCGAGGCTACGAACTCTTGCGTCCAGGTGTGGACTTTGGAAAGATCCGCGAAGCCGCCCATTGCGAACGAGCGAATTAGATTGAGGGAAGATGCAGACTGATGGTACGCCTCAAGCATTCTTCGAGGGTCTGGAATTCTTGAGCTAAAGTCGGGCTCCTCGGAGTTGACGATGTGGCCGCGAAACGACGGAAGTTCGAGGTCGCCATATTTCTCGGTCGGGCTTGATCGTGGTTTGGCATATTGCCCGGCAATCCTCCCCACTTTTATTACCGGAACTCCAGTGGAATATGTGAGTACTACGGCCATCTGAAGAATGACCTTGAGTTT
>JAJYFX010000217.1 GCA_021785315.1 Actinomycetes bacterium
CTGTCCGGGCCGGCATACTGCGCTCCGCTGCAAGTGTATTTTCTCGCGGGAATCCATTCGAACATCCCGGTTGAAACCTTTGCCGCCGTGCGCACGTCGATCCGGGAGCTAACTTCACTGGTGCGCCATATCATCAATAGTCTGAATGGCAGCACGGTGCTTATCACGGCGGATCACGGCTTCCTCTATCAAGACTCGGCGTTGGATGCGTTCGATAAGAGTGCGTTGGATGAGAAGCCGGCGGGGACGCTGAAAGCTAAGAAGCGTTATTTGATCGGCAACGCATTGGGGAAGAATTCCAAAGCCTGGTGTGGCGATACCTTCGTCACGGCCGTCATGGAGCCGAGCATGGAGTTCTGGGTGCCGAAGGGTGCGAATCGCTTTCATTTCACTGGCGGGGCGCGCTTTGTTCATGGCGGCGCCATGCCCCAAGAGATACTGGTGCCAGTGGTTACGGTTAGAGAGATGGAAGGCAGGGCCGCCGAACCGACCGCCATCCGCAAAGTGGATGTGTCACTGCTGGGCTCCACCCGCAAGATCGTCAACAACGTCCAGCGTTTCGAGTTCATCCAGAACGACGCGGTTTCGGAACGGGTGCAGCCACGCACTGTGTCGATTTCTCTGCGGGATGGTAACGAGCCGATCAGCAATGAGGTGATGCTGACCTTCGCCAGCCAGTCGGACAAACTTGACGAGCGCAAGCAGGCCGCACACCTCACCTTGAAGTCGGGACAATACGAAAAGGCCAAAAGCTATGCCTTGGTGCTGATTGATATTGAAAACAAGGTCGAGGTGGATCGTATTGGCTTCACGATCGATCTGGCATTCTCTAATGACTTTTGATGGATAGGCAAATGACCGATACCCAACTTGCTAATCTCGATGATCTGCTGAATCAGAATTTTTCGGGCAAGGTCGTGCGCAAAGATTTGACCAAGATGATCAAGGAGGGGGCCAATGTCCCCGTCTATGTGCTGGAGTATCTGTTGGGTATGTACTGTGCGACGAATGACGAAGCAGTGATACGCGAGGGTCTGGAAAACGTCAAACGTATCCTGGCCGAGAACTATGTGCGGCCAGACGAGGGTGAGAAGGTCAAGTCGAAGATCAAAGAGCTGGGCAGCTACAAGGTTATCGATAAGGTCACCGTCAAGCTCAATGAGAAGCGAGACGTCTACGAGGCGTTGCTGTCGAATCTGGGTGTCAAGGGTGTCGAGATATCCAGCTCTACGGTCAAGCGCTATGAGAAGCTTCTGGCCGGCGGGATCTGGTGCATCGTTTCGATGACCTATTACTACGAAGAGAACCAAAAGGGTTCACCCTTCGGGATATCCGAACTTAAGCCGATCCAATTGCCCAACACGGATATGGAGCAGTTCTTCGAAGGGCGGCGTGGATTTACCGAAGAGCAATGGCTGGATGTGTTGATACGTTCCACCGGCATGGAGCCGACGGTGCTTGACCTGCAAGTGAAGTGGCATCTGCTGGCGCGCATGATTCCGCTGGTGGAGAACAACTATAACCTGTGCGAGCTGGGGCCGCGTGGCACCGGCAAGAGTCACGTCTATAAGGAAATAAGCCCGAACAGTATCTTGGTCTCCGGCGGGCAGACGACCGTGGCAAATCTTTTCTACAACATGAGCAGCCACAAAGTGGGTTTGGTCGGATTGTGGGATGTGGTGGCATTCGACGAAGTCGCAGGCATCACATTCAAGGACTCTGATGGCATTCAGATCATGAAGGACTACATGGCCTCAGGCTCGTTCTCCCGTGGCCGCGATTCCATCAATGCCAATGCCTCGATGGTATTCATCGGCAACATCAACCAGAGTGTCGAGACACTGGTGAAGACCAGCCATCTGCTGGCCCCGTTCCCTGAGGTGATGATCGACTCTGCCTTTTTTGATCGCTTCCATGCCTATGTACCAGGCTGGGAGATCCCGAAAATGCGGCCGGAATTCTTCACCAATCAATTCGGCCTGATTGTGGACTACCTGTCCGAGTGCCTGCGCGAGTTACGAAAATACAGCTATTCCGATGCTATCGACAAATACTTCAAACTTGGCAATAACCTCAATCAGCGCGACACGATCGCGGTGCGCCGTACAGTATCCGGACTCCTGAAGCTGCTCTATCCGCATGGTGAGTACACCAAAGATGCCGTGCGCAAATGCCTCGAATATGCATTGCAGGTCCGCCGCCGCGTGAAGGAACAGCTCAAGAAGATTGGGGGTATGGAATTTTACGATGTGCATTTTAGCTATATCGATAATGAGTCCCGCGAAGAACACTTTGTCAGTGTTAAAGAGCAGGGCGGTGGTGGGCTGATACCTGAAGGACAGATGAAGCCTGGCGCCTTGCACACCATCGCGCGAGGTGCGCAGGGATTGCAGGGTCTCTATCGGCTTGAAACCCAGGTTATGGTCGGTAATGGCAAGCTATCGCTATCTGGTGTAGGTAGCAGCCAAATTGGCAAAGAACCCATCAAGGTTGCCTTCGATTATTTCAAGGCCAATGTCAGCCGGGTGAGCGGATCCGCAAAACCCATGGATCACGATTTCCACCTTCATGTGGTCGAACTACAGAACACAGGACCCACCGATTCAATGACGCTACCTAGCTTTGTCGCTTTCTGTTCCGGTCTGTTAGGAAAGCCCGTACAGGGACAAATCGTTGTGCTGGGCGGCATGAGCCTGGGTGGCAACATCGTGCCCGTCGAAAACCTGGCGGAAACGCTTCAGATCGCTTTTGACTCAGGCGCGAAGCGCATCTTGATACCTATGAGTAGTGTTGGTGATATCCCGACGGTGCCGGGGGAGCTGTTCGCGAAGTTCCAAACGAGCTTTTATTCCGATCCGGTGGATGCAGTGTTCAAGGCGCTTGGGGTTGATTGATTGGAGTTTGCCCCTCAAATTTCGTGTCCCGTCGCTACCGGTAAATGTCTGTTGCGCCAATCTGAACCGTAGTGGTTGCTAAATGTTTCCAATCAGTGAACATATTGTAGCGTTGGTGAAAATAAATTCCGTATGGGCAATAGCGATTTAGTCCGTTTCAGCCGTGATGGCGATCAGTTTCACTATTTGTGGGCGGCTCGCCGCTGCCTTCGGCTCCTGTCGCCAGTATCTGGTCTCGTCGCGATAGCAATTGAGGGTGCGTCAACTTCTGAAATGGAACCTGGATGCGCTATCGAGGCTGGCGAAGAACTGATCGATGTAGCAGAGTACTATGGTTGTGAGGACGTCGCAAAGTCGACCTTCATTCGATACATTCAGCTTAAGCACTCCACCAAAAACTCCGCTGAACCGTGGAGACAGGTATTCTGGCAGCGGGGGGTGGTGCTGGCGACGAAGCTATGTTTCCCTGTGGGGTCAGACTGGGTGCACCTAAGGACCACGAACCCCACCGGGTCGACCTAGGCCCGGATGCAGCTACAAACCGCGAAGACCCGACGGAGGCGGGCGATCTTGATCATTGAACGTCGTCCTCGTCGGCACGTTGCGCGAGAGCGGCCTGTCGGGACCCGATCCGGTGTCGTGACTGGGTAGTGATCGTGCCTTCAGGCCGCCTCTTCATGCCGGTAATAGGGCCGCTCCCGGTGATCGAGGAGCGCCTAAAGCTCCTCCAGGCTTTGCCCCTCCGGTTCGATCCAGCGCCCGATGTGCTCCTCCTTAAGCGGAATGATGCAGCGGTTGTGTCCCGCTGCAGCCACTTCCGGGGGTGGGTCATCGGTAATGGCCGCAAAGGAATAGAGATCGGGCTTGCCCGGACTCTGCCAGTGGTCCCAGAGACAGGCAACCCGCATTGGGGCAGGGGGCTGCGGGGCGAAATGCAGGATGACGTTTTCTTCCTTCTCATCGGGCTGCAGCGCCCGGTGCTCGATGTCGTGGCGGGCGACATTCTCATAGAAGCTCGAAATGAGCAGCACCGCATGGCGGTGGCCGAAGAGGGGGTTCCAGAAACCCTCGAGGTTATCGCGCCGGGCATTGTAGAGACCCGGGTATTTTCGGTCTGTCGTCTCGGGCTTTCCCTGGATACGGCAATGGTAACGCATGGGCCGGAGGAGCATTTCTCCTCCCTCCCGCACGAGCACCGGGGCGTAGGAGAAGGGAAAGATCCGGGAGTCACCGGGGTCGAGCATGGTGCGCTTCAGCTCTGCAAGTTTTCGGACGTGCCAGTCGATCTTGTGGCTCGCAATCCGTACGTCTTCGCGCGCCTTCTTGGTTTCTCTTTCCTGTAAGGACCGTTGTGCCTCGGTGAAACGCTTTTTCTGGCGGAAGAGCTCGGTTTCGAGGGCCGAGGTCCTCCAGGCGCGGTATGCCTCGATGGCGTCCTGGATCCGCGCCTCCTCGGGAGTCGAGGGATCCAAAAAATTTGCCTCGAGCGCCTTTGGGATCTTGATGGTGTCATCCCGCACCCGGCGGCGGAACAGCTCCTCGAACAAATCTGTCTGGATGCGCGCCTTAAAGCGCAGCCCGATCGATTTCAGGTGCTGCTCGACCATCGCGGAATAGCACATGACGCGGACCTCGCTTGCGACCCTCGCTGAGGGTCACCGTACGACCCAGTATACCGGGAACGCACGGTCATAGATTGTGCCGATGCTCATCGCTTTGATGAGCGAGGAGGCTCCCTGTTCATTTGCACTGCTGAATGATCCTAATAACGCCTGAGATGCCCGGCAGATACTGACCCGACCC
>JAJYFX010000218.1 GCA_021785315.1 Actinomycetes bacterium
GCAGACGTCCTCTCGATTGCCGAATCCTACCACTCGCTTGAGGAGGTCTACTTCGAACTCGTCGAGGAGGATGTGGAGGCGAAAAGGCGATGAGCTTTAATTGGAGGCGCACAAGCGCAATTTTTCGCAAGGAACTCATGGACTATCGCCGTAACCGTTTTGTTATTCTTACGATGCTATTTTTTCCGGTGATCTTCGTGACGCTGCCGACGATTCAGATCTTGCTCATCAACGCCTCTACCAGCAATGCTAAGCTCACCGCGCATATTGGGCTCTCGCTACTTTACATGCTCATGATCCCAGCTATGGTGCCGTCGGTTCTAGCTGCCTACACTGTCGTCGGCGAACACGAACAGGGAACCCTTGAGCCGATTCTAACGACACCAATTAGCCGCGAGGAATTCTTGGTCGGCAAAGCCCTCGCCGTGCTCGTACCCACCCTTGGAATCGCTTACGTCGTATTCGGTGTCTTCCTCGGTATTTCAGCGATTTTCGCCAAGCCCGGAGTCGCCTCAGCCATATTCAGCGGCCCGCATTTGCTTGTTCAGCTTCTGTTTACGCCGCTTTTAGCGGGCTGGTCGATCTGGGCAGGTATCGCGATTTCCGCACGCTCGCTTGACGTGCGCGCTGCCCAGCAACTCGGTGTGCTTGCCAGCCTGCCTCCGCTTGGCATCGTCGCTTTGATGTCATTTAACGTGATTGTTCCCACCCTTGGATTGGCACTGGGACTTGCCGCTGGGTTGCTGTTAGTCGACGTTCTCGGCTGGAGAGCTGTCGCGGCAATCTTCGACCGCGAACGGCTCATCACGGGTAAACAAATTTAAAAATCCAATTAGGGGATGAGGATAGGCTCGAATGGCAAAGGAGAAAGGAAGCCAAAGATGTCGGGAACGCTTGTATTGACGCGAACCACGATCGGCGTGGACGTGCGGCGCGGCACCTACGAGGTGTTCATCGACGGTGAGCCCATCGGCTCCTATGAATTACACGAGACCTATGAGACCCAAGTCGCATCCGGGCGACATAGCCTTCAAATTCGCGGAGGCCGATACTCGAGTCAGAAGCGCTCATTTGAGGTGAGTGATGGTCAAACGGTCAGGTTCAACTGCAGTGGAAAGAGATTCTTGCCCCTCTGGCTAGCGTCGTTTGCGATTCCGAGCCTAGGACTCAAGATCCATCGCCGCTGACAGCTCCCAAGCGAGGTGTCATCTCCGAGAAGCCAATGAAGACTCGGCGGGGGTCTCGGCTACGAGATATGGATAGGTGAGATTCTGAGAACTCTCCAGCAGCGGTCATTAGCAGTTGTCGGCCATCCAGGTATTCCGAGTCAGGACAACCCCCAGATTTAGGCAAGGGACCCCCGTATAGTTGGAGAAAGGCCGGTAAGATAACCTCGCGGCTTGTCTTCGCCGTGAGAATGAGCGGCAGACGGTGAGGGGAGATTGCGATGGCAGAGCTGGTGGTTGAAGGCGCTGACTTGGTCTTGCACCTCTCTCGAGCTGAGAAGCTCGAGGGTATCCATGGGGATCTGCGGGTGTCGCTCTCAGCGGTGGCCGGCGTCGAGGTGCTCGATGACGCTCACCGGTCAGCCGACATCATTGGGTTAAAGGCGGGCACCCGGATTGCCGGTGTCGTCGAGGTGGGAACAGTCCGCGGTGTCAATAAGAAGATCTTCGCGTCGGTCCACCACGACACTCCGCGCGGTGTGCGGGTCACCTTCTCGGGTGCGAGCTATGACGAATGGGTCGTGGGCTGCGCCGAACCCGAAACGGTTGCCGCCACTATCAACTCGGCACGCTGAGGGCATCCCGGGAACGCCATCCGCAGTTTTTGCGTGACAAGTCTTTGCGCTAAAGAAGCCTCCGACTTCAGGCGGAGGTCGTTCACTTCGCGAATCGCCAATGACGATGCCCGCCGGGACCAGCAATAAAAAGTCAGCAAGATGTGGCTGTGGAATCGTGAAAGAGAATTTGTCCGGAACTCAAAAATGAAAAGGACCTGAAGGTTTTGATGCTTGTGTTAGCCTGCAATGTTCTAGCGTTATAGCGGGATACCGACTACCGGAAGCCAAGCGGGCACCTGACATACGAACCGCAGAAGGAGATTTCATATGAGTTCGTTATCCAGCCTAGATCGGCGCCTTTACTTGGATGTAAACGAATTTGCGCGTCAGACCAGTTTCGCGCATACATTCATGAAGTACTACGCACTGTATGGCGGGGTGGTGCTGCTGGCAGTTTTGGTTTTGGTTAGCTATTTCAGGGCTCGCAAGGCGCGAAATCCCAAGGTCTCGGTTGACAAAGCTCTTTGGGTGGCCGCCGGTACTTTGATCGCCCTGGGCCTAAATCAGCCACTTTCGCATCTGGTCGGACGCATTAGGCCCTACTATGCCATTCCAGGGGTCGAAGTATTAGTTTCCAAAGCACACGACTTTACCTTTCCTTCCGATCATGCAACTGTTGCTGGAGCAGTGATCATCGGCTTGCTCTTGTCGGACGTCCCCATCGGAGTCATTGCAGCCGTACTCGGCCTTTTTCTTGCGTTTGCTCGGGTTTATGTTGGCGCCCATTATCCAGGAGACGTGATTGGGGGATTGGTCTTTGGGGCGCTGGTTGTAGTGGTACTAAGGCCGATTGGAACCGCGATCATCAGTCGAATCACGAATTTGATAGCGAAGTCGCCTTTGAAGTTTTTGATCTTCGGAGAACCTAGGAAATCGGCATAGAAGCGCTTTGCATTTGGCCTGCGCAGGGGAGGCGGCTCCCGGATCGGCGCCGTCGCCCTGCGGCCAGCTAGGTTCAGCCGACTTGAATTTTCCAGCTTACGATCTTGTTTGCGTCTATTAGCTCTCTAATCCAGCCCAAGGCCTGCTCAACGATTTCGGGAGTGTCGAAGAATTCGATCACGATAGGCAGATGGGCGTTGATGTGGGCCAGATCCATGTGATGGACTACGCCATGGTCTCCAAATCCCGCAATGCCCCGGAACTGGGTTACTCCCTTAATTTTGTGTTCTTTGTACAGCCGGTCGAAGATCTCATCAGCCATTGACTTGTGGTGTTTCCGCTCACCTTCGAGCACGTAGATTCTTACCATTGTCATTTCGGGCATTGAGACCTCCTATCGATTTGCGAGCCATACACCAAGTATGACTGCCAATAGCCCCAGGAGGATGGACAAAATCATATAAGCGGCGCCTTTGACCAGATGACCTGCCTGAAAGAGCGAGTACATTTCAAGTGAAAAGGTCGAAAAGGTGGTGTAACCACCCACACCGCCAGTAAGCATCCCGGTTCTAACTGGCCCTGATACGTTCAGCTTTTCAAGGGTCACCGTAAAGATAAACGCCATCAGGAACGATCCAATCACATTTATGCTGAGAGTCGCGATTGGAAAGGATCTTCCAAAGATGTCTTGCACCGCAATTGTCTGTCCGTATCTTGCCCAAGCGCCGAGAATTGCGAACAATCCTATGTAGATGAGAGTCAGTTTTCTAATCTCCTTGAAAGGGTCACACTAAAAACTAGCGTGCTAGGCCATAGGTCATTACAGGAAGTGCACGAACATAATGGCTCCAATAATCATGGAATAGATTGCAAAGGGGTAGAGATTCTTGGTACGGAAGTACTTTATGAGGAATGCCACAGAAATATAGGCGGCTATGAAGGCGGCGATGCTGCCAATGAGAATTTGCGGACGAACGCCCGAAGCACTGTGACCCAAGAGGCTGGGCAGTTTGTAAAGTCCAGCCGCCAGGATAATGGGAGTCGCAAGCAGAAAGGAAAATCTGGCTGAGTCTTCGTGGTCCATTCCTCTCACAAGGCCTGCCACCATAGTTATGCCGGATCTTGAAATACCTGCCAGCAAGGCGAATACCTGTGCGACGCCGATCGCCCCGGCTTCTTTGAATTCCAAAGTATCGAGTAGACGATGACCCTTTCTGATATGGTGCATTCCGCCTTTGGAGTGGACTCTTCTCGGAGAGTTTTCTGTCTCTTTTCGTTTCTTTTCACCTATCAGCAGAACTATTCCATTAATGAAGAGAAAGAATGACGCCCAGAGTGGTTTGGCGAACACTCTCCTAAATAGGTGTTCGAAAAGCAGCCCCATTATTCCAGCAGGAATTGTTGCGACGATAAGCAGCCAGCCGAGCCTTTGGATTGGGGTTTCAATTTTGCGGGTTGAAAATGTTCCTATGACTCCCTTGATGATTTTGGCCCAGTCTTTGCGGAAGTAGACGAAAAGCGCAGCGGCGGTTGCCACGTGAAGGCCCACGAGAAATGTCAAGAAGAAGGAATGATCGGCATTTTGAGCCTTGACGATCTGAGTCCATCCAAGCAGCTGGGGGAGAATAACTGAATGGCCGAGGCTTGAGATGGGGAACAGCTCAGTAATTCCTTGCAATAATCCCATGATTACTGCTTGAAGGAAGTTCATGACATGGGTGTTGGCATGCAACTTGTCGCTCCTATGGCTTGGGCGTCGCTATTTCCAGCTATTTGGAATGGCCGTTGTTTTGTCGGCAACGTGGGGAAGTATAGTGGGGACCGCTCCTTAGGGATAAACTTGACTTTCAGAGACTGGCAGCAGTCTATTGCGTGTCTTGTCGTTATTATCTCCTACACTGTCGCTAGTG
>JAJYFX010000219.1 GCA_021785315.1 Actinomycetes bacterium
GAATATTAGGAGATCTTGAGCTGTCGACACGCGCCTCCAATCGATTAGAGCAGATGTCAATATCGTAACCTGAGCTGATTCTGTTTCTTTGGGTTGAACCTCTCTTGAAGTCCGCTGTCAGTCTCCAGGTTGGGCGATAAGCTGCGGGTGGAGCGAATTTACCTAGTATCTGTACTGCGAAAGCATGCACCAATAATAAAAAGATGCAGGTCGGGTTCAGTCCAATGATTTAGTCAGGATTTGCAGAATTGGGTTCGTAGTGGCGAAAGTAGCTAACAAAGAGACCCAGCGCAGGCTGGAGCTTATCAAGAGATTGAACTTGGCATATCCAGGCACAGCGCGAGATCTATGCGCGCTGCAATTCAAGGCTCCATTTCAGCTTCTTGTCGCTACCATTCTTTCAGCGCAATGCACTGACGAGAGAGTAAATGCCACCACGCCAAAGCTGTTCGAGAGCTTTGGGACGCCACGGGAAATGGTTATGGCCACTCAAGAGGAGCTGGAAAAGCTCATTTATTCAACCGGATTCTACAAGAATAAGGCGCGGAATATTCTGGCCCTGAGTGAGGTTCTGCTGTCAGACTTTGACGGGGAAGTTCCCGATTCGATGGAGGCCCTGTCCGCACTACCTGGGGTTGGGCGTAAAACGGCCAACGTTGTGCTCTCTGTTGCGTTCTCGAAACCTGGATTGCCGGTAGATACGCACGTGCTTCGTCTTTCGAAGCGTTTGGGACTTACGTCGGAGAAGGATCCCGTGAAGGTCGAGAGAGACCTCATGCACTGGGTTCCTCCCGATGAGGCAGGCGGACTTTCATTGCGGCTTATCCTCCATGGCCGCAAAGTGTGCGTTGCAAGAAAGCCTAGATGCGAGATATGCGCCCTCGCAGACATATGTCCTTCAGCTAGCGGTACCTGACCTTTGTGATGGAGCGCAATGCTGATTTCAACGATCGTTCTGCCTGGTAAAGGTCGTGTGCGTAGCCGTCGAGCTTTTGCTTGGCTAATAAATTGGCAATTGCAGTTATTCTTGCGGTTATCTCCTCTATCGCGGTACCTAGGGATGAAAGTTCTGCCTGGAACTGTTTCGATTCGGCGGGGTCCATGCCTGGCTCCTTATAATTCTGCAATCGGCTAAAAGTCAACATAGCCGCGGAATTGCCCCGAAAGCGACATCGGTGTGGCGATTTACGCGCCGGGGTCGTGTGCTCCCCGTGGTTCGGGCCAAGCTTCGTCAGTTTAGGATCTTCGCAGGTTGAGTCGGGGAATTCTTAGTTTACGCCGCCAACATTCCAGTGAGCGGATCAGAAGCATGCGATACCGTTGTTGCTTGAACCGGGCGGGTATCCTGGTACCAGGGTCCGAAATGCCGGCATCTGGAAATTCGCGATTGCGTCAGGGATGGCTGGCGTTCGCAGGAGAGGGTGCGGCTTCGTTTCGCGCGAACATGGAGCTACCTACTACTACGTATAAAGAGTTCTTTTGCCCGGGCCGACTCAGCTCTGACATCGCGACGGCATCCGACCTCGGCAGATGCAAGCGTTCGCTTGCCCTGCCAGGCATCGAGTCAAGGTAGCAGTTGGGTGATCTAGCTGGTCAAACTAGAGTGAAATATGTATGCTAAAAAAACTAGATCTCCGTACCGGCTTTGGCGACTACCTAAATTTTCTTCCCAGGCCAAAGGTAACTAAGGAACTGCCTGTTGATGCTGTGCGGGCAATAATTGCGCAGGTACGCCGAGACGGCGACAGGGCACTTATTGAACTCACTGAAGCGTTTGACAAAGTGCATATTGACTCGGTTGTAGTCGATCACCGGGAGTTGGAAGCTGCCTATGATCGGATCTCTCCCGCTTTAAAACAAGCCTTGACTTTGGCCGCCAAATCAATAACCGAATATCACGAACTCGAACTTGATTCTGATCGGACCTACTCAGCCAATGGGTTGCAGGTTAGCCAGAGGACAATACCTGTAGACGTAGCTGGATGCTATGTTCCGGGTGGTAAAGCCCGTTATCCATCGTCGGTTTTGATGACCGCTATTCCGGCAAAGGTGGCCGGTGTTGAGATCGTAGTGTTGTGTGTTCCTCCCGGGAAGGATGGGAGGGTGGATGACGCTACCCTTGCAGCGGCACATATCGCCGGAGTTGATCACCTCTACTGCGTTGGTGGTGCGCAGGCGATTGCAGCAATGGCGTACGGTACACAGAGCGTGAAAAGGGCTGACGTGATTGTTGGACCTGGGAACATCTATGTCTCCGTGGCAAAGCGTGAGGTTGCTCAGGACGTAGGGGTTCCGTCCTCATTCGCCGGACCTTCGGAGGTTGTCGTAATTGCTGACGCAACAACGCCGTCGAATTGGGCTGCAGTCGACGTAGTGGTCCAAGCAGAGCATGGCCCAAATGGATTGGCCTGGCTCATTTCCTGGGATAGCAATGTTATTGATGAAGTGGCGGAGCATGTCGCTGAAATAGTCAAGGCCTCTCCCAGGAGAGCCGAAATTGAAGCCACATTGATCGAGGGTGGCCATGCAATTTTGGTGCGCGACGGCATCCAGGCGATTGAAGTTGCCAATGCGATAGCGCCGGAGCATTTGGAGATACTCTGCGATTCAAGTAAGGAATTGGCCGGTCTTGTCAAGAATGCGGGAGCGGTGTTCCTTGGGAGGTATTCCCCGGCAAGCCTTGGAGACTACGTGGCCGGACCAAGCCATGTGCTGCCAACGTACGGATCGGCCCGCTTCGGTTCGGCCTTGCGGGTTGGAGACTTTGTCAAGCATGTCCACTTCGTTGAGGCGACGCAGCAGGGCATTGATTTTCTGGCTCCCCATATTGCAGCAATTTCACAAGCCGAAGGGTTGATGGCACACGAAATGAGCGTGGAAATGAGGAAATCCGATGCCTAGTATGCGAAAGGACCTCGCTCTCTTCGGCGGGTATCACTCTCCCCAGGTTGAGGTCGATGTACGCCTGAATACGAACGAGTCACCTCTGGGTCCGTCAATTGAGTTTCTTTCAGAACTGCAGGCAGCGATCCAAAGTTTGTCGCTCAACCGTTACCCGGACCGGACCGCGGCGAGGCTAAGGGAGGCGCTTGCGGCGCTGCATCACGTCTCCCCGGACGAGATATTCATTGCCAACGGCTCCAACGAAATAATTTCCACTCTGCTTTTGGCCTATGGTGGTCCCGGTCGAAAAGCCATGACCTTTGAACCTACGTATGCAATGTATGCCCAAGTTGCAAAGGTGACTTCAACGGGACTTGTCGAGATCGAGCGGGGCCTGGATTTCAGACTAGATCAGGCGGCGGTGCTTGACGCAAATATTAAGTATCGCCCAGACATCGTGTTTTTTTGTTCGCCGAATAATCCGACTGGACTGGATGAGGATCCTGAGATCATTTCAAAATTGGCCGAGGATTCGAATCCTTTGATCATTATCGACGAGGCATACGGACAGTTCGCGTCGTTTAGCGCTTTGAAGCTAGCCAAGGAATATCCCAACATAGTGGTATCGAATACATTTTCCAAGGTTTGGTCTTTAGCCGGCCTTCGGCTCGGCTATCTGATCGGTCCAAAGGAGATAATCGCCAATTTATGGGCTGCATGCCTTCCCTACCACATCGATTCGATCAAACAGGCAGCTGGACTGCTTGCATTGGGTCACCTCGATGCCATGCAGACCACACATGATCTGATTTTGGCTGGTCGCACCCAGATTGAGACAGGTTTTGATGCTTTGGATGTTTTCTACTGGAAATCCTCGGCCAATTTCATACTTTTTCGCGCTCCGAATGGAAAAGGTGATGAACTTTGGAAAATGCTGGTTGATGGGTCTGTGTTGGTGAGAAACTGCTCGGGCTGGCCACGATTGTCGGATTGTCTTAGAGTCACCGTCGGCACGCCGCAAGAAAATGATAGATTTCTGAAAGTGCTTTCTGAGGCTCTCGTTGAACTAAGGAGTGAGGTTGACCCAAGGTAATAGAAGTGCAGTCGTCGAGCGGAGCACCGCCGAGACGGAAATCACCGTTTCGTGGAAACTGGATGGGGCCGGACTCCATTTGATTTCGACGGGTCTTCCTTTCTTTGACCACATGTTGGCTCAGCTATCCAAGCACTCGCACACCGACCTGGACGTGGCGATAAAGGGCGACGTAACCGTTGACGCGCATCACTCGGTCGAGGATTCGGGAATAGTGCTGGGACAGGCTTTTGCATCGGCGATAGGCGACAAGGTCGGGATCAGGCGGTTTGCGTCTCTTTCGCTGCCTCTAGACGAGGCCCTTGTGTCAGTCGCCTTGGACCTTTCAGGTAGGCCATTTCTTGAGTTCAACGGGGAATTGGATAAAGGAAGTCCTCTGGGCACGCCGGGATTCGATCCTCAGTTGACAGAGGAGTTCTTTAGAGCCTTTGTTTCCACGGCGGGAATTAGCGTTCATATCGACGTGGTGAGGGGAAGGAACTACCACCATATCGTCGAAGCAATTTTCAAGTGCTTTGCACGCTGCCTAAGGGAAGCGGTTGAAGTCGAAGGGGATTCGGTGCCGTCAACCAAAGGGCTGCTTTGACTTGCCGCTGCGATCTTGCGGCCTGATTTTCGGTGCCCAGATTGGGATCAGTACTGTCGGC
>JAJYFX010000220.1 GCA_021785315.1 Actinomycetes bacterium
TGCGAAGGGTAAAAATCATCTGCACCTTGGGCCCAGCCACCGAGTCCGAGCAAGTTCTTAGCGCTTTGGTAGCTGGCGGAATGGACATTGCTCGCCTCAATTTTTCCCACGGAACGCACGAAATTCACGCCCGCGCAGCGGAGCGGCTTCGACGCGTAGCTAAAGCTCAGGGCAAATATGTCGGTCTGCTTGGAGATATATCCGGACCCAAGCTTCGGGTTGGCACCCTTGAGGGGCCATTGAAACTCAACGTGGGTGATTCAGTCGAGCTTCGGGAAATCGCGGATGCTCCTTCGCATGATGTTTCTATTCCTATTGCGGCTCTTGGAGCCCTTTCGCAGCTAAGTTCCGGTGAGACGGTGAGCTTTGCCGATGGAACGATATCGGTTAGAGTCGCCGGGGTTTCAGGTTCAAGGGTGCAGGCGACAGTAGAGGTCGGCGGCGTTCTGACTTCGCACAAGGGCGTGAATTTTCCAAGGGCCCAGGTGATGCTGCCTTCATTGACCGACAAAGACGTGGAGGACATCAAATTTTGTTTGGAATTGGGAGTCGACTTTTTCGCAATCTCTTTTGTTAGGCGAGTCGAGGACGTTTTGCATGCCCGAGAAGTGATCGCAAAGTTCTCGCCCCGGCATGCGCACAGGATAATATCGAAAATTGAGAGGCCTGAGGCGCTGGAGGACATAGAAGCAATAGTCAGAGCTTCAGACGGAATTATGGTCGCGCGCGGTGACCTTGGAGTTGAAATTCCGCCGGAGCAGGTGCCTATTGAGCAAAAGCGGATAATCCACCTATGCAACACCATCGGAAGGCCGGTGGTCACCGCCACTCAAATGCTTGAGTCCATGGTGCATTCCACGATGCCGACAAGGGCAGAGGCTACAGACGTCGCGAATGCCATTTTTGACGGCACCGATGCGGTGATGCTCTCCGCGGAAACTGCCGCGGGAGATTATCCGATCAATGCGCTGGAGTACATGGCAAGGATATCTTCCAGAGCTGAGAAGGAGCTGCAGAACCAGGAACTAACTCTGCTTAATCGTCCGGAACCATCGCGGGAGACTGTTGCCGATGGAATCGGATATTGCGCGGAACGGTTGACCCGATATCTCCCCATCAAAGCAATTATCGCCGTTACGGAATCCGGTCATAGCGCAAGGGTGATTTCAAAGTTTCGCCCATCGGTCCCGGTAATCGGCGCGACAACCAATGCCACTGCCGCTCGCAGCCTGAGCTTGAGCTTTGGAGTGCTGCCCGCAGTGGTGAACGAATCGTCGGCGGACACCGAGAAGGTGATTTTGTCTGCTTTTGACTATGCGAAAAAGATAGGCTTGGTAAAAGAAGGCGACCTGTGCGTGGTAGTTGCTGGAATACCATTCGGGGTCAAGGGTACGACCAACCTTGTAAAGGTGCAAAGGGTCGGAGAAGGGTTCCTAGTCAATCCTGACATCGACAAAGAAGCAGACAACGCCGAGTAAGCGCTATGTTAAGCCTCAGATTTGCCGGTCGTTCATTCCCAGCACCATCTGAGGCTTTACGATGACATGATCGTCCGAGATCGGTATCACTGCCGAGCCGATTGCTAGAAACTCGATAGTGTGCGAGCCCCAACCATGGGACTTCTCAACTAGCTGAACGCCTACAATTCCCTGAGCCTGTACGGCTTGTGCTTCAGCCTGCATTCTTTCCATGGCAAGCTCTCTCGCATCGTACAAGGCTTGGGTGAAGTTGGTCATTTCCACGTTTCTCATGGAATTCCCCCAGCTTTGCCGCATGCTTTGGTGGGCAACGTGATACACGCAGTTACCCATTACCAGTCCCAAAGGCCGATAGCCAGCCTGAAGCAAGGTCCAGAAGTCCTGTCCTGAAAGATCCGAAGTAAACGGCCGATTGTCATGCGTGCGGTGGAGCACCCCGTCACGATGCCTCACCGCGGTTCCGATAGCTATGAATTCCGCTAAGTCGGGTCCCCACTCATAACGCCCGACTTCGAGACGAACGCCAATAATTCCGTCGGCTCCGAGCTGATCTGCTTCTTCCTCCATCCTGGTCATGGCGAGTTCCCGGGCATGGTACATCGCTTGAGTCAGCACGGTCAGCTCTTGACTTTGCTGCCAGCGGGCGAACTGGAATCCTATGTGGTAGATGGAGCTGCCCACTACGAGCCCGAGGGGCTCAAACCCTGCCTCTTTGACTAGGAGGAACTCATTCACGGAAAGATCTGAAGTGAAAAGGCCGGCCTTGTTCTCCGCCAGACGCTTGGCGGAGTCGGAAGGTAGTCCTTCCTTTGAGGTGGGGTCGTAGGTCAATTTAACGCTCCAATTTCTGTTTCATGGACTGACAAAAAGAATCTTCTGCGGTTTTGGCTGGGCCTTTTGAGCTGGTTCGTATATGGCTGTGGCCAGGACGTGGGTGATGAACGACACCGCACCGACATTTTCGCTATTGCTTCCAGGCATCTGGTAGCTGTTGGTGCTCGAGTGGAACCTAAAGTCGATTATCCCCCTCGCGCCTATCGATTTGGCGGCTTTCTCAACATCTTGCATTACGATTCGCCGGCTGGCGTAGTAGCCCTGCGTGAATTCCCTTATTTCGAAGTTGACCATCCCGGAACCGAACATCGAATACATCTGTTGGTAGGTGGAGGCAGATAGGGTGGCGAGATAGCAGCAACTTGCGCCTACTAGCCCGGCCGGGGAAATTCCGTTTTCGAACAGCAGGTGGACATCTTGGCCGCTCAGCGTAGTAAGAACTGGGCGTTTCTTTGCGTTTTCCTGAGATCCTCTCAGTAGTCCATTGAGACTCTTGACAGCCGTTCCTATCAGGGAGAATTCGATCAGTCCGGATTCGGCGTCGAACATTCCTTGGGTAATTCGAACCCCGACTACTGCGTCAGCATGCGCGAGGGTGGCTTCTTGTTCAATCCGTTGAATGGCGAGGCGCCTTGCTTCATTGAATGCTTCGCTAATTATGGCCAGGGGCTGCGAGCCACCGTAAGGTATTTGCTGGTATCCGATTTTGTAGACTGCAGTTCCGGCAACTTGGCAGATCGGGTGGAGTCCCGAACTCTTGACTAGGGAAAATTCATTAATGGATAGATCCGAAGTAAAGCTGTCCTGATCGGATAGAGCACTTAGCCTTCGCAGTGCCGCAGGGACAAGCTGGCCATTTTCCAATGCCCTCTGGGCTGCTGCCGGGTCGTCGACATTTTTGGGCACATTTTGGGAAGGACCCCCCTGGGGCAGCCCTTCTTGGGTCTTATCTCTTGATCGAAAGAAAGGCATGTTAGTTAAATCCGAGCATCTTGTTCACTGTCGTTCTGACAATGTCGGACTGCTCCGCTTCCTTTGCCACCTGATGCGCGAGCGATGCCGCCCACTTGTCCATGCTCAGCTCGTCTGTCTTGATAACTATTTCCCGGACCACTTTTGACCTCGAGCACCTGACCGCGTTTCCTGATTTTGACCGGACGACGCTGTAAATCTGATCATTCAACTGCACTGAAATATCCTCGATGACGGTCTCTTTGGAAAGCAGCGTTTTTCTGCGCCGTTTGATCTTCATGCCTCCAGGTGAAATCGATTGAAGCAGCTCGGCAAGAGAGTTCATCGAATTTTCGATGTCGGCATTGTTGAGTCGAAGGGAAGCAGCTAACAATTCAAGCTGAGACGGCTTAAATACAAATTTTTCCAGTCCGTTGTTTTCAGTTGCGCCCACTAACTGTATGCTAACCAATTAATGTTGACATTGCAGGTTACTTTTATGATTCCGAATACTTTATCTTCGCTTTCGTAAGAATCCAGTAAGTAGCTTCTCTCGTTTTGCTAGCCGGCATTGTGCAGTCCTCAATCCTCGTCGCCTACGAAGAGTATTTTTGAGCCTGGCGATTTTGGTTGGGTTATATCTCGACGCGGGGATGCAAATGTTGTAAAACTATATACAGCGACGGATCGAAAGGATGATAAATGGCTCGAAGATCAAGTCTTACCAGTCAGCTGTACAAGGCTGCTCGCCTTACGAACAATCTTAGAGCCGCTTCCAAAGGCCCCGGGGCATATGCAAAGAGGGTCGTGCGGAGAAAGGTCTATGCAAAGCAGATGTCGTTTACCAGGAAGCTGCTCAAGGGATTTGGGCTTTCCAAATAAATCCTAGGTTGAGTTTGATTTGCAGTTGGAGAGGGCCGGTCATTCAGAGATAAGGGGCCATGTCTTTTGTCAGTGTTCTTGGCTGCGAATCCTTGGAGTCTTGCTTGGTTTTTTCGCCTTGATGACGGACTGGTTGATATCTGCGGTTGGTTTTGGAACTCGGCCTTAGATTCCAAGATGACTTTGTCGCAATTTTAGAATCGGACCTCGTTAAAGCGTCTTGAGGTAAAGCACTTTAGCGTCTTGTCAGCTCGTGTCCACCACCGAAGAGTTGAGCTGATCGATGGATGCGACTTATTTCAATGCCGTGTCATGGCTAGGATTGTCTGTACAAATAGGTTTGAGATAGAAAATCCTGAACTATTCGATTCGGGTTATCTTTTGAATTGGGCAATTGCCTGGGGGTACGATGACTAGCTGGGGAGAAGTGTTTCCAGAGGCGGATCGCGAGATCTATCGCCGAGCAGGATTTGG
>JAJYFX010000221.1 GCA_021785315.1 Actinomycetes bacterium
TACCATGCCGTAGGAGCCTAAAACGTCGTCATGGAGCGTGCTGCAGTGACGCGCTTGAGCAACTTGCAATTGGGGGGCGAGAAGCGGATGCCCTTTGGGAGAGCATTTGAGAACGACGTCTCATCTCGTTGCATCCGCAGGCCCAAAACAATCGCAGCACGCCGATCTAAATCTGGACAAAAGCAGTACGGCTTTGAGGTGCATCCACACTGGCTACCATATCGCTGAGATGACTTCCGATAAAAAGCTCCTGCCCTTGATTCCCTCATATGCGGGTCACAAGAAGCTCGCTGTCTTGGCCTGGCTGATTGCGATTGTACTTTGGCCACTAACGATTGCCCTAGTCCTCGGCCGCTTAGCAACGTCTATCACCAAGCCGGCAATCCGTTACCTGATATTTGGGCTGATAGCTTTTCTCACCCTTTTCAACGGCGTGCTTTGGGTAGCTATTTACTCCGTATCTACCAATACCACCCTCCAGACCCCCAATACATCCGAGTCGGCCACAACGCTGACTGGGCAAGAGCCGACTAGCACAGCGAGGGCGGCGACAGCAACATCGCCATCGCCGCCGACATCAAAGTCCGCCTCGACCAGTTCAACAGGGGCTGCATCCAAATCCTACAACTGCGACGCCTCCCTCTGGAACCATATCTATCACGCCTACCGGCTCCACATTATTCAACGGTGCGTAACTGTTTCCGGCACAATCGATCACCTTATTCACGAGGCTGACGGCGATATTCATGTCCGTTTGCATCTAGACGCCGCATATAGCAAGATGCTCGACAGTAAGAACATATCCGAGCAGCATGGTGACTTGGTTCTCGAGGCAGTTTGTGAAGAATCACCGACCCAGAGCGATGCCCTTCGCGCTTGCGCCAACTATCGAAGCGTGGTCGACATCCCACCAGTCGGCACGCATGTAACCGCCACGGGCAGCTATGTCTTTGATGCCGACCACGGCTGGAATGAGATTCATCCCATAACTTCGATTGTTCCCACTCGGTAAGCTTTGGCGATTAGCCCGCGAATCTGCTCTGCTTATCGGGGAGTCAAGATATCGCCGTTGGGTTAGCCCAGCACTATTGACACTCCGTCATGCCAAGCACGAGCGTTTATCAGTTTGAATTGAAATAGCAACTGTTCTTCGAATACACATTTATTGCCCCGACCGACAACACTCTTAGCGATTGCCGTCAATCCGCCCTTTGTGAAACTGCCTATTGACACGGAACTGCTCGGGCAATAAAACTGAACGTGCTTTCCCCAAATTGCGAAGAATAGCCCTTTGTGGCTTTGACAGTTGGGGAACCATGAAACATACCAAATACTCCCACAAACTGCTTGTAGTTTCGTCTTGTTTGCTCTTTGGAACGGCCGTGCCTCTTTGTCTTGCGGCCCCGGCCCGTGCCGCTAGTTCTGTCACCGGATCAGGCGGGACAATTATCGTAGACGCATCCGGCTCGAATACCGCGACGTCACCAGGTGGAATCACTACATCGTCATCCACCCGCTATGTCTACTACAACGGATGGCCAATCCAAGAAACCGTTCCCGTTTATTACGTCTACACGCCGCAAGTAGTGACGGGCAGCTCAGCCTATTCCAATGAACCCTGCCTGGCAGAATCAACAAGTGCACCAATTTCTTCGTACACTGAGGCATATCAGCTCCAGTTTTCGGCAACCCAAACCTGGAGCATCCTTGCCGGAACCTATCCAGGCTGCAAATACAACTCAAGCAGATCATCATCTGCGACTCAGATAAATCCAACTCAGACCATCACGAGCTACTGGAATCAGCACGTGCAAAACGAACTCCCAATACCTGAGTTCACGGTTCCGCCAGGGTTCGCTCTCACCGGCCTGCCTTCCTTCTTGACGGCAAACTGCACCACTGCGAAATCGTTTTACGACAGCACTCCCATTGGAACCGCAGACATCCAGGCAACAGGTGAACTGTGGGTCAAATGGAATAGCAACGATGGATGGTCAGGACCATACAGTTCATGCGGTCTCCCCTGGCCCAACGGAACCATTTCCCATGTATACGAAACTAAAGGATCGGCCCAGATCTCTCTAAAAGAGACGTGGACCGCTTCGTGGACATTGGCGGGTGCGTCAGGAACGTTGAGCGGGCTAGCCACATCGCCCGGTTCCAGCACCTTGCCAATCTATTCGATCACCAGCGAAATATATTCGTGACTCTCGAAGGCTCCAGGACCTGCGGCTTCACTTGAATATGCCAGTCTCCGCCCCGCGGGTAGAGGTGTGACATCGCGCTAGATTTGCGTCCTTTGGCCGGCGCTTGAGCGCCTTCGCAGCGCAACGTTATCTTTAGACCAAGCGCCGCCTCGACCAGCAGGAGCTTGTCGTCGGGGCGGCAGCGTTTTGATAAATTTCGGTGCGCAGTTCCTGCGGGCGTTCCAGGGAATGATTCGCTGTTACACATACGCGAGGTCGGGACTAGACCATCGTAACTTACCCATTCCCAATATTTCCCATATTAAATACTCTCCCTCCTGTTTGGGCTGCTGAGCGAGCGAAACAAATTGTAGCGAAAGGGGCCGCGGTTATCGCGAGACAGCTGATCAGACTCTGCTTCGTTCAAGGCATCGACCCCGGTGAGGCGCCGAAGAGACAAACGCGCTCAAAACCGAATTTTCTGGGCGAGAGTACTCCGCGATCATATCGACTCCGGAGAAGCTCCATAATTCAGGGGAGGGGTTCCGCCACTTCGCCTGGTAATCATCTCAGCGCACCGGCGAATCGCCTCGCCCACAGAGCTGACGTTCGATGAGTCAAGTTCACTCGAAAACGCGAGAGAGCATACCACCAGCCGGACACGCCCCGCTGAGTCGAAAATTGGTGCCGCGACGCCCCCTTGGGCCATATTGTACTGTTGGATACTCTCTGAGTAGCCTCGCCGACGCACCTGGACAAACGCTTCCTTTAGCTGATCGATTCCAGTAATGGATTTCTCTGTAAAGGGGATCAGCTTGAATTCGTGAACTAGCCTTTCAACCTCATCCTCGTCGGTCCAGGCAAAGAATGACTGCATTATCGCGGGTGCGGAAAACGGGAAACCGTCACCAACACTAACAGTGACCCTGACCCCTGACGTCTGCTCCGCCGCCGCTACAACTCGATAGCCTCCCCCTCGTTCCTTATCGACTACAAAGACTACAAATCCGAGTTCAGCGCTGAGAGCTTCAATCTCCTTCTGCGCAATTTCATTCTTGATGTTGTCGGTGACCCCTGTCAAAACAAGAAGTCGGGGACCCAAGGTCCATCCTGGCCCGTTGGCACGTCCGGTTACCCAGCCCGCCCGTTCCAGCACACCCAGGATGTTATAGCAAGTGCTCCGATTCAGTTTCAGCTCATTAACTAACGTGCTGGGCGCCACCATTTCCGGCCAGCCCTGAGCTAGACATTCAAGTATTCTGATTGCAGCGGATACTGCGGGAACATTGGTTGCCAAGACGGATCTCACTCACCTTTCTCAGCTATCTTCTCCAAACCGGCGTTACTCGCCAGCATTGAAAAGATAGCTCCATTTCTTGTATACCTCTGCCAATAATGAGGGACTCGACTCCGCGACAAGGGGGAATTCCGCCTTTCGGTCGAACGGGCGACAAGCGTCGATGACCACACGGCTATTATAGGGCGGAGCCCCCGGCGCAAGCATGGGATCGAGTTTGCTTCCCCATGCCCGATGAATAATTTCGAAGTCTGTCGCAGGATCACAGCGGGTTGACATAGCCCAAATGACCTGTCCCAAGTCACTTGGGTCTATGTCGTCATCAACCACTATCACGAACCGATTCATGTAGGCTGCAGCTGGGCATTGTGAGGCAAGCAAACCAACTTGGCGGGCATGTCCCGCAAATCTCTGTTCAATGGATACCGCGATGAAAAGGCGCCCGCCACCTGCCTCGTGTGCCCAGGCCGACTTGACTCCAGCAACGCCAACGTCGGAAAGCTCGTCTTGGATCATTGCCGACTTAAGTATGGTGCGCATATATGAATAGTCGTGAGGAGGTTTGTTGGGCGGAGCCCCTAAAAGGATAGGATCGTCGCGGTGATATAAAGCTTCGATATCAATTGCAAGACAGGGACGCTGATCACCTGAGTAATACCCTGTCCACTCGCCAAAAGGTCCCTCGTTCCTCATATTATTTGGAGTCAGCCACCCTTCGATTACAATTTCGGCTGCAGCTGGAATAGGCAGGCCCGTGATAGGACCCATTACGACCGGAACACGCTGTCCGAGGATCGCGCCGGCATAGTCCAACTCGAAAATTCCAGGAGGAACCTCGGTGCCACCAACAACTATGAGCAGCGGATCGTGGCCGAAGGAAACTGCCACCGGGGCCCTTCCTTCCTTTTTGAACCATCGATCAATATGCTGCGCCCCATGCTTGCCAGGGACGGCTGCCATTGTAACCGAAGCACCCTCATCCTGAACCTGCATCCTGTAGCTGCCACCGTTGTAGACCTCAGCCTCAGGATCACGCGTAACGACAAAACAACCGGTACCTATGTATCTGCCTCCATCGTGCTCATGCCAACGCGGCACAGGAAA
>JAJYFX010000222.1 GCA_021785315.1 Actinomycetes bacterium
AATTTCGTCAACAACGCCTTCCACGTGAGTTTGAATCCATTTTTTTTGTTCAGGATCCTGAATATGCATGTACTCGTAACCAGTGGTTCGGCAATAGCTATCACGAAGAACGGCCAGGATTTTGGACAAGGTCATCTTCTCGTTGCCCGCGAATCCGTCTGTGGAAAATACCCTGTCGAGGTCCCAGACGGTCAAGCCATACGTATGAGGATCAAGCTCCGCGGGAAAAGAGGGCTTCATAATCCCCAGCGGATCCAAATCCGCCATCAAGTGGCCCCTCACCCTGTAGTTGTTTATCAGGGTTTGCACTCGCACCTGCTTGGCAAATTTCGAGAACTCGGAATCTTCGGATGAAGTGTCCTCCTGCCAGAGCACCGGACGGTCAATAACTCCAATCGACTCAAACACATCCTCGTAAAAGCCATGCCTGCCAATTAGGAGTTCGTAGATACGGGCAAGGAACAATCCCGACTCTGCACCCTGGATAACTCGATGGTCATAAGTGGAGGTGATAGTAACCGATTTCGAAACGCCAAGTTCAGCCAGTACGGCGGGATCTGCAGAGGCCAGCTCGGCTGAGTAACCCAGAGAACCCACTCCGATAATCACCCCCTGACCTGTCATCAACCTTGGAATTGAGTGCTCCGTGCCGATTGTTCCAGGGTTCGTGAGCGATGCGGTCGCGCCTGCAAAATCATCAGGAGAAAGCTTGTTCGTACGAACCTTTCGGATCAGATCCTCGTATGCATTGAGAAATTGGACAAACTTCTGCGATTCCGCTCCCCTGATGACTGGAACATACAAGCTCCTGCTGCCATCGGACTTGGCGACATCGACTGCGATTCCAAGATTGATTGTGGGAGAATTTATGACTCCGGGATTTCCCTTGCCATCGGCATCAGGGACAAAAACCGAGTTCATTGCCGGAACAGCCTTCATCGCCTGGACGACGGCGAATCCGATCAGATGGGTAAAACTGACTTTGCCGCCTCGGACTCTGGCAAGCTGGCTGTTGATCACACTCCTGTTGACCTCCAGAAGCTTCGCGGGTACCGTCCTGACGGAAGTCGCAGTTGGAACCTCCAGGGAGGCTTGCATGTTTGAAACGATCTTCGACGCGGCTCCACGGAGAATTCGGGCCCCTTCCACATGGGGAGCAGCCGTTGCCGCGGAAACCGGTGGAGCGGGAACAATAGTCCCATTGCCGCTTTTGCTTTCTGGAGCAGGGGTCTCTTTGGGAGCTACGGATGTTTCGGCTGCCGGCATAGAGTCACCCGGCGCAGTTGGCGCCACCTTAGATGCAGCTTTTCTGACTTCCTCGGAGTCTTGCGCAACCTGTTCTGAAATTGGCTTGTAATCCGCAAAAAACTCTTGCCAGCTCGGAGACACTGAATCTGGGTCATTCTGAAACTGCTCGTACATTTCATCCACGAGCCATGCATTGGGACCAAATGCCCCATAAGTTAACGGTCGATTATTTGGCATGAGCTTAGACGCAACCTACCTTTGTAAAAGTATTAAAGCTGAATAACAGGCTAGTAAGACAAAGGTTGAAAGCACCTAATTATCTTCGTCACAAGCAAATATTTAGTGTCGACATTGCTGCATGCAATTGCAAAGCGACAGCAGCTATAACTAGATGCGCCGAGGCAATTTGCGTGCTTGTGCGCCACCAGACCCGCACCAGATTTCACAATTTCTATGTTGCCTGGCGCGGGCGGCCACAAAGCTTATTTCCGAATTTACCATTGCCCGTGTATGCACGTGGATCACTGGACCTGGCAATGACTCGCTATTTCAGTCAATGCAGTCACCGAACAAAAGTTCACGCTTGACATCCCAGGCCGATGGCCCGGCTGGAAATAAGGCGCTGGCATTGCGAATAAGAAACATCAAAAACCAGCGCCTGCAAATCCGATCAAGATCTCGCACAAGGCCGCGCTCCTACCGAATGGGCTTTGCCGAGAACCACCCCGCTTGCACCTAGAAATATTCCGCCCCTGATCGACTGGCCGGCATTCTACTAGTGGACGCCAAATCGACCGGTCGGCCCCATTCAATCGAGATTCATTACGCCCGTGCGACAATGAAGTAATCTCTTACGACTGACAGGGTAACGCCAGCTCTCTTTTCAAAAAAGGCTGCGGCGTACCCCGCAAGCCCAGCCGGCAAATACCCCTCCAGGATTTGACTGATATTATCTCCGAAAATGCGGCCAAATTGATCCGCATTCCCATCAACATCTGTCGATAAATTCTTTGATATAAACCTTTGATTCAAAAGAGATTTCGTCATATCTCCGAGATAATTTGACCCTATCGAATCAAAGCTTTCTTCAGGGGTTGAACGATTTTCAAACAGCGCTCGCGCGGTCCAACCTTAGCCTTGCGAGTCTTATCGGGAGCTGTGCTCCAACAATGCGCACTTCTGCGAGTTGGTGCCGGCGCATTCCGCTGGGCAACGACACGAATACCGCGGCCAGTCCCACGCAGGCGGAGGACAATATTCACAATCGCCGAAATCCTGGACAGAGCAACTCGACCTGAACGACAATGTCGAACATCTATGAATACAGTTGTCAACAGCGCTAAAATCAGCAATGCAGACCGCAGTCCGCAAAGCTTCGCGGCTTGGTTGTGTCAAAATCCGTTGAGGCTTGCGATTTCGGAAGTGGTGCGACTTCTTCGGGATTGACCGATTATGAACTTGCATTCGCCAAAGCTCAACGATCGCAATGGAGGAAGAGCCATGAGAGTACTAGTTAGCGGCGCAAGCGGCCTTATTGGCTCTTCTGTTTCGGCTGAGCTAATCCAGGATGGACACGAGGTCTACACGTTGGGGCGAAGCGCCTCCGCAGACCCAAAAAGATTGACCTGGAACATCGAAGAGCATACGGGAAGCCTGAATAAGCTCGAGTCCCTCGATGCCGTGATACATCTCGCGGGCGAACCGATCGGAAACAAAAGATGGACCCCAAAACAACGGGAGAAGATCATTGACAGCCGCCTAGCGGGCACCGATTTCCTAATAACTCTCCTGAGAGAGGCAGGCCTCAAGCCGGAGGTATTCATTTGTGCGTCTGCAATTGGATTCTATGGAGACAGGGGCGATGAGACCCTGGACGAATCGTCCGCGCCGGGAAATGGGTTCCTTGCCTCATTGGTCATGGACTGGGAATCCCATGCGCAGGCAGCAACTGCGGCAGCAAACCGAATCGTCAATCTTCGCACAGGAATTGTACTGTCAGCCTACGAAGGAGCGCTGGCTAAGCAACTGCCGCTGTTCAAATACGGACTAGGCGCCACACTTGGAAGCGGAAGCCAATATGTAAGTTGGATCCACCTGGAAGATGCAGTGCGAGCGATCATTCTGGCGCTATCGGATTCCACGCTCTCAGGTCCGCTAAATCTGGTCGCCCCAGAGCCAGTTACCAATTTGCAATTCTCGAAGACTGTCGCAAAGGTACTTAGAAAGCCGCTCTTTCTGAAAGTACCCGGATTGATTTTAGAGCTCGCTTTCGGAGAAGAGTTCGCCGATGAAATGCTGCTAGTCTCACAACGCGTTATTCCAACGGGTTTGCAAACGGCTGGTTTTGAATTTCACTTCCCAGAACTTGAACCTGCTCTAGTGGACCTGTTGAGATAGCTTAGATATGAGAAAGAGAAGATTTCGAGAAGGGTCGCTGACAACCAGATTCATGCGCCTGGCCAAGATGTCGACTCTTACGGCAAAAATTGCAGCGACTTATTTCGCATTTAAATCACGAACGATTTTCTCAAACGCATCGCGCAAAGAGGAACTCAACCGGGAATTCGAAATTAAAAGCGCGACGCAGGTGGTGGAAACTCTCGGACAGATGCGCGGCGTCATGATGAAGCTGGGTCAAATGGCGGGCTATCTTGACGACGGCCTTCCTGAGAATGTCAAGGCGACCCTTGGAACTCTCTATAACAGCGTACCTCCAATGAGCAGGCAGCTGGCAAAGAAGACCATCGAAGCAGAGCTTGGAGCACCGCTCGAAGACGTATTTGCCTCGCTGGACCTCGACCCAATTGCCGCGGCGTCGATTGGTCAGGTTCACCGGGCGATTACCAAATCCGGCAATGCCGTCGCAGTAAAGATCCAGTACCCCGATGCAGCAAACACCATGGCTGCAGATCTCGCCAACAGTGACTCACTGTCACGGATAATCGGGCTGGCTTTCCCCAATATGGACACCAGGAAGGTAGTAGCAGAAATAAGAGAACGGATGCTAGAAGAGCTTGATTACGAGATCGAATCGCGAAATCAGCTCTTATTCTTCAACTACTACAACGGTCACCCGTTCATCCACATCCCACGCATCTACCCTGAGCTGTCAACTAAGAGACTCCTCGTGACAGAGCTGGTTACCGGCAGCAGCTTCGAGGAGGCTCTGACCTGGCCGGCCCAGGAACGCAACCTTGCTGGAGAGACGATATACCGCTTTGTATTCGGGTCTCTTTACAGGATCGCTGCGTTCAATGGAGACCCTCATCCCGGCAACTATATCTTCCACAAAGCTGGCCGCGTAACATTTCTGGACTTTGGACTC
>JAJYFX010000223.1 GCA_021785315.1 Actinomycetes bacterium
GCATGAAATTTGCCAGCCATTGCCATACCTGTGATGCTGACATTCAACCGACCAATATCCGGGAATTTCTTCAACCTGCAGGGTTTGCAGTGGACTTCTTCAAAGAACCGAACAACGATGTCACGATCCAGCGTTTTGTACCAGTGGAAGCGCCGTGGATTGACGCGGGTGGTGATTGGTTCCCACTCCTGAATCCTAACCAAGGACAGTTTCGCGTCACATCACGTGGGCATATCTTTCACCAGTCTCGCGGTATTCACGGCACCGGCTATGCACTTTGCCTGGAATGCGGGCGTGCAGAGCCTATGTTGCCGGATGGCTCTCTCCCAGAAGTTTTCAAAAATCCACATTACAAATTGCGTCGAGCTAGAGAGGATGGGGGGGCGGCATGCGCTGGAAGCGGGACAGCTTGGAAGGTCAAGCATGGTATCACGCTGGGCCATGAAATCTGGACGGATATCTTTGAATTGCAAATTAAGACCGAAGACGGTATTTGGTTACACCACCGCCGTAAGGCTATGACACTTGCGGTGGCGCTACGGGATGCGCTAGCGGAGTCCATTGGCGTGCAGGCAATGGAACTCGGATGCGATATCAAGGAGGTTCGGGTCGATAATGAGCCAGCTCGCTATTCTATCCTTCTTTTTGATCGTTATGCAGCGGGATACGCTTCTGGTGCGGAACGCCATTTAGGTGAATTATTTCATCATGCACGTAAGCATCTGGATTGCCCAGTGCATTGTGACAGTGCTTGCCCGCATTGCATACTCGATTTTGATCAGCGTTTTGATGCGGATGACTTAGACCGTCATGCAGCTCTTGAAGTGCTCTCTGATGATTGGCTCAATAATCTGCGTCTCCCCGATGAATATGCGTACTTTGGTTCATCTTCTCGGATTGAGAATCAGCATTTGGCAGAAGCGATCTGGCATGCTGTTACCCGGGAAGGGTTTACCAGTGTTCGGCTTTACACTGGCGGCACCTCAGAAAGCTGGGATCTTGGCACCTCCCCTTTGCGGGAACTGGCTTATCGCCTAGCAGGACAAGACGTTTCAGTGGATATCGTGATGCCTGAGCGCAGTATCAGAAACCTGGATGATGCGGACCGTCATTTACTCGCCAGCCTCGCCGATCACCCGAATATTTGCTTATCCACCACTGGTGCTCCTCACCGCTGCGGGAATGGATGGCTATTGGCCGAAGCCCTTGGTATGCCTGCCAGGCGTTGGGCCGTAGACGATAAAACAGCTTTAGTCTTTGGCCCCTTATGGAGCCGAAGTGCCAGCCCTCTTATTACGGCGGAGCAGATTGCAGCCACTTCCGGCAAACGACTTGTGGTCGAAACACTGCGCCCTCAACAAATTGACACAAGCGACCGGGAAATCGAAATCCACCATGAGCTGGATGGACCTTTACAAGGTTTAGGCAAGCGTTTTTGGCTGCATCTGGCTGAGAAACATGCAGGAACTAACGATCTCCTTTTTGATCAGAATGATGACATCATCTTCATAACGTATCGCGATCGCTATCTGTTTACCCCACTGTCAGTTGCTATTTTGGTGGAGGTGGTCTCTGGTTTGCGGGAGATCGTCGGTCAAGGCAGATGGGTTTTATCTGATGTTGACATCACTACGACTGAACGCCGCAGCGCTGGGGAAAACATGGCCAAAAATAAGCTTTGGTCGGACTGGCCACAGACGACCGTGCGTGACCAGGTACTACAGGCGGCTTTCCAATACGTTGGCCTGCGCTCTTTGGTCCACGTCGCCGATACATCTAGCACGGGGCACGGACGTATGTTTGCTGTGACTTGGTCGTCTGGGAAGAAGCTGACCGTGCGACTCGATCAGGGAATATCCTATTGGCGGACAGCGTACAATAATGTTCGCCAAGCTGGCCACTTCGATCTGCACAACAATGAAACCCAATCGCAAGGCCAGAGTTTGGCGGAACTGAGAATCGACATCGAGGGCTCCCAATTGCCTACTCAGTTATTCCTCAAAGTTCGATGACAATGACGGCAGGGCAGCGGAAACAGACATTCCCCCCGAGAACAGGAACGAGTAATATCGGCCAGAAGCTGCCACATACCATCGGTAGTGATTGCGTCTTGACAGACGCAATGGGAATCTTTTAGAATGTGAGTGTTCTTTACGTGAATAAAGCTTGTTAAGGTTGTTAACTTAATGGCTTAGTCGGGCGTTTAGCCAGACTCTATTATATTGTATGGACTTAGGCCGCAGATAGTTTCCGCGGTTCTCCGTTCGCAAGCTCTCTACGATCCGCGGAAACTATCTGCGGCACGTTCTAGGTGAAGAACATTAACTTATGGGGCAGCCCTTTCAAGACCCTAGGCCTACACTACTCTCAGCAATTGATATTGAGGCCTGCAAAATTGAACTCTCCAATACACCGATTGTTCTTTTATGCGGCGGACCAGTTCATATAAAAGAGCGCCCAGACGATCCTACGTCTGCGATAGCTTCTTTGCGTCACGCTGTTACTGAAGCAAACACATCATATGAAATTTTCAGGCCCGAAGAGATTGAGTCTTGGCTATTTGATGGGATGTTTAGAAACCTAATGAACCTTGAAGCAGATCTTGCGAGTATCTGTTCCTTGGTTGTCATAATCTTAGAAAGTGCCGGTTCACTTGCTGAATTGGGTGCGTTCTCACAGCTTCTAGATTTAAGCAAGAAAATTATAGCGATAAGGTCAAGCAGTTTTATAGATGCGCCATCATTCATTAATCTTGGCATCCTCAGACATCTTACAGAACACGAAATATCAAGTGTTAAAAGCTACCCTTGGGATGTGGAGAAGCCGATAACCATTTCGAAAGAAGTTGTTGATGACGTTATTCTAGACATACAAGAAGGTCTTAATCATCTATCCAAGAGTTCAAAACTTAAGCTAACCAACAGTTCACACGTTGTAGTGCTTATATGTGCAATAATTGAGCTATTTTCAGCGTTAAAAGAAAGTGAAATTCATGACTATCTTGTTCAGGTTGGCGTCGCTATAACAAAAGATGATCTTAAGAGAAAGATTTTCCTTCTTAAGAAATTTAGGCTGATAAGTGACGAGGTTTATGGCGATGCAACATTTTTCATGCGCAGCAAGGAACAGTACCACAGACTTCGTATGGCTTTGAAGGAGGGGGAGAATAACGATGCACTCAGAATGACTGCGCAGTGCCTTGAATATTACAATTCTGAGCCAAAACAAAGACACCGCCAAAGAGCAATTACTAAGGCCCGGCAAGGAGTGCGTAAATGACAGATCATTTACGGCATGACTTGGAGGGATCCCTTGGATTAAGCGATTACCTGATAAATCGCCTGATTGACCGGGCACCATATTCATATAAAGTTTATACGATCCCCAAAAGAAGCGGTGGGCAACGAACGATTGCTCAGCCAGCAAAGGAAATAAAGTTTATCCAGCGCTGGCTAATTCAAAACATATTCGATAAGCTACCGGTTCATGAATGCGCATCAGCTTATAAGGACGGTGCAAGCATTAAAAAGAACGCTAATTCTCACAAAAGTCATAGCTATTTTATAAAGCTCGATTTCAAGGATTTTTTTCCTTCTATCACATCAAGCGATTTGGTAATGCATATTTCTAAACATCTTGGGCACATCTTTGGTGCCCAAGATGTTCAAGATATATCGAGAGTTTCATGCATAAGACTACATGGCAAAGGTGATCTATGTCTTAGTGTCGGTGCACCCAGTTCTCCTGTGCTTTCAAATACAATCATGTTCAGCTTTGATTCAGAGGTATCTGCTTGGTGTGCTCAAAACGGGATAACCTATACTCGGTACGCAGACGATCTTACATTTTCAACTAGCACAAAAGGAATCTGCAGTGAGATAGAGTCATTTGTTAAGGGTGTCACACAAGAGCTTGACTATCCCAACTTGACTCTGAATTTTAATAAAACGACGCATCTATCAAAGAAGCATCAAAGAAGAATTACTGGGGTTATTATCAACAACTTTGGTGCTCTTTCCCTTGGCCGAAATAGAAAAAGGGAAATTAGCGCGTTGATACATAAATTTTCTCTAGACATACTTCCGGAGTCTGAAATATTTAGGCTTCAAGGTTTGCTTGGCTTTGCTAAAGATGTTGAGCCATTGTTTGTAGCTAGAATGCGGCGGAAATACTCCTCAAGATTAATTGAAGAAGTTCTAAAAAAGAGGAAGTAAATAACGCGGATTCGAATGTCGGCTTTGGGTCGTTAACAGTCATCTTAGTGCGAAAAACTTCTGTGGCACTCCTTTTAGATTATGCCGCGCGAATACTTTTGTTTGGAGCGTAGTGCAGCGGCATAAGGCGATCTTCCGCCACTGCCATGGTGATATAGTCGTCGCCCACAAGGAACTCAACCTCCACGTAGCCAGGGTCCAACTCTTCCACGACGGTCCCGACCTGGCCACGCAGAAGATGTTGCTCTGGTATGGGTTCCAAAAGCGCTACAACGTCGAGTAGTTTCATGATGTCCTCACATAGCAACTTGTCAGCCTTGGAACATCCTCTCCAGTCCGGATGATCCAACCCGTGCG
>JAJYFX010000224.1 GCA_021785315.1 Actinomycetes bacterium
TAGGCACCCCACGCAATGTTACTACCAGCTAATTTCTGAGCCTCCGTTGGATCAAGATTGCTATCCCACAAGCTCGCGACAAAGCGCTTTCCGGTGACTCCCGCGGACTGGTCAGACACCAACCAGACAACTGGAGGTCCCATAATTCCCGGTTCGATGCGGCCAAACCCCTGGGGGATCGAAAGGGACTCCCGCGCGGGTCCACCCGGAATCAACACGTTGACTGCGACTCCAGTGCTCTCCAAATCTTTCGCCATTACCGCAGCAAGCGCTTCCATCGCTGCTTTAGCAGGCCCATACGGGGTCCGCCCAGGTCCCAGCATTGTTCGAAAACTTGTCGTAATGGTGATAATCCTGCCGGCAGCTTGCTTCATCATGAATGGCAGCACTGCTTTGGCCATTTGAAATGATCCGATAACGTGAACGTCGATGAAAAAATTGACGGTCTCTGTATCAACCTCCCAGAATAAAATGCGTCCCTCGGGCTTATCAATTCTCCGTCGGACTTCTCGCATCAGTACCCCGGCATTATTGATCAGTGCGTCTATTCGACCGTAGGTCTTGGCGCATGCGTCTGCAACCATTTCCACTTCGTCCGAATTGGTTACATCAGCTCGGATGAGTTTAACCCTGCCATAGTAGCTAGCAAACCTTGGGCCTACGTCGATATCAATATCAGCAATTACAACTTGGGCGCCGGCATTCAAAAGCGACGTTGCCATGGCCGCGCCGAGACCTCTAGCACCCCCCGTTACGATCACAGATTTTCCCTCCAGTATTTGGGATAAATCCATTTCAACCCCCTAAAAGATGCGAATCTTGTCCGTGATGGTTAAGACATGAAATAACTCTGCGACAAGTAGGTAAAAGGCGACCGCGCTACCGGCTGAAAAGATCGCTCGCGCCGCTAATGACGAAAACACGCGTCGAAGTACAATTAGCCCGTAAATGAAGCAGAACACTGGTATGCCAATTTCAAAGCCCACCAAATAGGTCAGAAACAGCGTGCCAAATAACCATCCGAATGCTGCGATCTCTCGTGAATACTGGCCTTGCAGACCCCACCTGTTCTCCAAAACCGGTGATCCGAAATTCGCGGAGCGCAATGACAGCAACCGAGGATTTAATTCCGCCGCTTGTTCATCCCGATTAGCCCGGGTTAAAACAGCGGGAATTTCTACCTTTCTGGCACCTTCCATCTCCGCCTCAGCAAAAGCTGGACCAGAGGGCTCAGCTCCAAAACCTGGCCCTAACAATGCTGTCGAATCCATTTTTGCCGATCCAACTCCGTATCCGTCGACGTCCGAGAAGCTCGGCTTTCGTTCGGCACGAGCGCTCAAGCAAGCTCGCGCATCCGTTGGCAAACGCATCAAAGCTCCTACAAGAGCAGTGGCGGCGGCAACCTCGGGCAACGCGCCCGTGCCAAAGCTGAAAAACCAAAAGGAATAGCAAAGGACCAGAACAGAAGCGACGAAAACAGTCGAACTTACCGCGAGCTCCAAAACAGGGTATTGGCTTTGTTCGTCAGACCTTCCCCGCCCAATCCTCAGTATTTGCCGTAAGCTGTCCTTAATTTCCTTGTTTCCTCTTGCTTTTGCGATTCGAGAGCGTTGTACCACGTTGAGGACTAGAACACCCACGGCGAGCGCAAAGATGAGCGTGGCATCTGGACGCTTCCAGAGAAAGCTTGCGCCGGAATATAGCGTGTGAGTTAGGTAGATATTCGACTCAAAGGTACTGCCAAGCACAACTCCCATCAGCAGCGTGGGAAGTGAATATCCGAGTCTGCGCAACACCAGTCCAGCGATACCGATCACGCATAATTCCCACTCGTAGAAGAACGATACGTTTGCAAGATAGGTGCCGACCGCACAGGTAGAAATAATAAGAGGGAAAAGGCACAGGCCTGGAATTCTCGTAATTCGAATCAGCAGTGGTACCATTACGATTCCAATGAAAGCCCCGAGAACTCCAGCAATGCCGATCACCCAAACCATTTCATAGGCGATAACTTGATGTTTTGCCACAAACCCGATTCCCACGTTAACGTCTTGGATTGCCAAAGCCGACAGAAAAAGGGCGCTTGCGGTACCGTGAGGAATGCCCAGTCCAAGTGTAGGAACTAGACCACCTGCCTCTTTGGATATAGATGACGACTCCGGAGCAATGATTCCCTCAGGAACTCCGGTCCCAAACAACACTCCACGCCTCCCCACCAGCCGCTGAGCAATTCCATAAGATATGTAGTTAGCCGTGAAGCCGCCAATTCCAGGTATGATCCCTGATGCCACGCCTACTGCAGCGCCTTGAACCAGTACTCTCCAGTGTCTTAGCGTGTCTCTTACGCCACGAGCGATCTGTATGGGGACGTCTTTGCCAGCGTATCGAGGCGTCTCGTCAGGAACGTCTATTCGTCTTCCACGAAAATCTTGCCTTACATAGCTGGTACCTGTTCCGAATATCATTACCATCTGCGGAACTGCAAAGATGCCGATCGCAACCACGGACAGAGGAATACCCGTCAAGAGGTATGGGGACCCAAAATCGAAGCGCGTAGACCCGGTGATGGTTGATGTCCCAATTGACGCGACGAGAAAGCCAATACCGACCGAAATCAATGCCTTGCTAGTCGGAATGCGCGACTGCGTTGCAACCAACAACATCGCCAAAGTTATAATGGCAACATATTCAGGTGCATGAAACAGGACCGTTAGTGGCGTAATCACTTGGAATATCCCCACCAGACAGATGCATCCGATCACTCCCCCTATCGCCGTAGAAGTGGCAGAAATACCGAGAGCCCTGGCTGCCTCGCCGCGAACTGCCATCGGGTAACCATCCAACGTAACCGGAAAAGACTCTGGATGTGCAGGTATGTTCATCAGTATCGAGGCAACCGAGGCACTGAAGAAACTAGCCGCCGCCACTCCAAGAAAAAGGACTATCGTCGCTTGGAGGCTGATGCTATACACAAACGCAAGAGTGATGCTCAATACAACAGCGCCGCTCAAGCCGGGAATGACGCCGATTAACACTCCTAATACAACGCCACCAAGCAATATTCCAATCGCTGGAGCGCTTCCAAGAGCTGTTTTAAGACTTTCCTGCAAAATCTCTATCACTATGCAGCCCCCCGCAAGAAGTGAGATCGCCCCCGATCGGCCTATGCAGCGACATCTATACGACCACCAAAGGTAACACCTGTCAAGCTTGCGCTCACATCGCCCGGTCAGCGACACTCGGGCTGGTTTAGAGCATGCGCGCAGGAGTGACGAATCTACTACGCGAACCAGGTACTCAACAGCCCTCCCGAACCAGCACCATGCGGTAGCTTTCTTGAAATAATATTCATACCTTCATTCGGTAAGGATCGCGGATTTTTCTAGATTGCATCCAGTTTTATAATTCAGTATCGATCAGATGCAACGACCAAGAAAGAGGATTGCTTTTGCAGTTAATAGCCTAAATGCGATCCCCTCGCAGCGGCAATCCAAATAGTACTTCAGTTGGAGTTGATCGTATCACACCGACCCCAAACTGGTGTACACATTTCCACCCGGCTATTGACCCGCTAAAAAGAACTGCTACCATCGTGTAACAGCGTTGCTGCAGGCTTTGAGACAAATCGATCTCAACAGTATCTCGTCGGGGGTGGCCACTTTGCAGAACGAAGTTAGCAATACAGCAACTACGCAGGAAAATGACAAGAGCTGGGAAAGCATTCAGGAACGGCGCCGCGTATTTGTCCACGAAATTGCAGGCAAATACAGCAAGATCTCAGAGCGACTCTTTTCCGGCCCCCGTGTATATCATTCGAGCGACGTCGAATACCGGGGTGGTCCGCAGCACTGGAACAAGAGCGTTATTGACCCAGGCAAGGTCGATGCGACCCAAATGTTTCACTGTCACCTGGACATTTATGTGCCGGGTGCCAGATCCCAACGCCACGCACATATGAACAGCGCAGTCTTTTATATTCTCTCGGGTCATGGTCACGACGTTCACGATGGAAAGCGAATCGACTGGAAGGCCGGCGATATCGTCATTGTGGAACCGGGGTGCGTGCACCAACATTTCAATGATAGCGAAGACGAGTTTGCGCAAGTTCTTGTGATAAAGCAAAAGCCTGCATTTATCTTTGCAAACTTGATCTATCAGCGCATGATTGTTCCCAATTCAAAAGAACCAGTACCGGGTTTTGAAAACGTCGACCCAACACTCATCGACCAATTTGACGTCAAAGCGACTTAGTTCGAGAGCATGGCTCGATTCCCATGATCCAAGGAACCGATTAATGGGAAAAATTCAAGCGATAAATCAGGTATAACCGTAAGGGAGAACGAAATGCATGAAAGCGAGCGGCTGGCTCTCGGGCAGCAAAACGGCTCTCACTATCGTACGCGTCTACTAGAAGAGGCGGAGGCTGCCAGGAAACGAGAACGGAGCCTGCAGTCGCTCATCACCTCGGAACAACAGGAGTGGGAGGATTGCGACCAGGGACTCATAAAACACCTTGTCAACGCGTCAATGAATGCTGCGGAACACTGCCT
>JAJYFX010000225.1 GCA_021785315.1 Actinomycetes bacterium
ACGTCAACTACACCAGCTTCAAAGAACCCCCGTCACTTTTCTGTCAGGTGGCGGCCTGCACCAAAATTTAGACCTTCGCGGGGTTCACCCAATCTGGAAGCGCTGCGCCATATCTCACCAGGTATCATTCCTAACGGGAACAGACTATTTCCCACCTATCCAACAAGGTCTAACCCTTCCCCCACCCTTGCGTCCATGCGCAGCAAATTGATAGGGTATTGATGTACATTTCCCTTGAGCCGCGAGCTCAGTTTAAAAAGGCGACTTGACCGCCGAGAAAATAACAGATTATTAGGAGAGATTTTTATCGAAGAAAAAAGTCTTTACCTTTGTATGGTTAGCGTCCACGGACTCATAAGGGGCAAAGAGCCTGAGTTGGGACGTGACCCAGATACAGGTGGACAGATAGGTTATGTACTGGACTTGGTACATTCCTTAGCAAAAAACAAAGACGTCGAGAGAGTCGACCTTCTAACGCGAAAAGTTGAAAGTCCTGAGATCTCCGCTGAATACGCAATGGACGAAGAGAGACTGTCCCTCAAGTCTAGAATCGTCCGGCTTCGCTGCGGTCCAAGGCGCTACATTCGCAAGGAGGCCTTATGGCCGTATCTTGATGAATTCGTCGATCGTGCTTTGCAGCATTTCAAAGCTCAGGACCGGCTCCCCGACATTCTCCACACCCATTATGCAGATGCCGGATACATCGGCCTTCAGCTATCCAGCATGCTCAATATTCCGCTGATTCATACTGGTCATTCTCTGGGACGAGTCAAGAGACAGTATCTTCTTGAAGGAGGAATGACAGCTGCCCAGATTGAGCGCCGTTTTCGAATAAGCCGACGAATCGAGGTCGAAGAACAGATTCTCGACCAGGCCGATATGGTTGTTACCAGCACTCGCCAGGAAGCTGATCAGCAGTACGGCCTCTATGAGAGAACGCGCCCAAACAGAATCAGAGTCATCCCTCCCGGAATGGATCTGTCCAGATTCCACCCGCCGGAACGCGACTGGCACTCACCCGAAATACTTCACAAAGAGGTCGACCGCTTCTTAATCAAACCTAACAAGCCGATGATTCTAACCATAGCTCGTGCCGACCGTCGCAAGAATCTGGATGGCCTTGTCGAGGCTTACGGGAAACATCCCGAATTGCAGCAGCGCGCCAATCTGGTGATCGTGGCCGGAAACCGCGACGAGATCTCCAGCCTTGAGGAAAGCGCATCTCAGATCATCACAAATATGTTGATCCTTATTGACAAATACGAACTGAACGGCAAGGTGTCGATGCCAAAACACCATCAGCCGGATGACGTTCCCGAACTCTTCCGGCTCGCCCAAAAACGCCGTGGCGTATTTGTAAATTCGGCTATTACCGAGGCTTTTGGCCTGACCCTTCTTGAGGCCGCGGCAAGCGGCGTGCCATTAGTGGCACCTAATGACGGCGGACCTCTTGACATAATTCGCCACTGCCGAAATGGATTCCTCGTTGATACGCTCGATCATGATGCGCTTGCGAACGCGCTAATGGCAGTAATTACAGCCGGCCCCAAGTGGCGCCAGTGGGCGCGCAATGGAGTTGCAGGTGTCAGGAACCACTATGCATGGGATGCCCACGTTGAAAAGTACATCAAGGAAGCTCGCCAGGTTATTCGAGCAAGCCGCAAGTCAACTCGGCGAAGAATCGAACTGCTTTACAAACCTCCGCTAATTCACGCAAACCGGATACTGGCATTAGATATTGATAACGTCCTCATCGGGGATGCAAAAGGACTCAAACAACTTCTCGGATGGATTGATAGTCATCAGAAAGAGACCATCTTCGCAGTCGCCACCGGCCGATCGCTTCAAGATGCGCAAAAAGTCCTGCAGGAGCACAACGTGCCACTTCCTGAAGTGATTATCAGCTCTGTCGGCAGCGAGATACACTACGGACCAAAAACACTGCCCGATCTAGGATGGGCAACTCATATTCAGTATTCTTGGCGCCGGGAAGAGACCGCTCAGGCGCTCAAAGAGGTATCTGGACTGACTCTTCAGCCCATGGCCAACCAGAGAGAATTCAAAATCTCGTATAACTTATCGTCGGCCAGGGCGCCATCAATTGAAGAAATATCAAAGATGCTCAATTTGCGCGGCCTTAGGGTAAACCTCATATATTCTCACGCAAAGTTTTTAGATGTCCTTCCCCTGAGAGCATCAAAAGGCCGTGCCATTCGATATCTATCCTATAAATGGGGCATACCTCTTGAGAACATACTTGTCGCGGGCGATTCTGGAAATGACGAAGAAATGCTCGAAGGACGAACCTTAGGGGTCGTAGTCGGAAACTACAGCCCCGAGGTAGAACACCTCAGAGGTCACCACCAGATCTACTTCGCTAAGGCGGGATATGCTCTTGGGGTTCTTGAAGGAATAGAGCACTACCGATTTTGCGAATCCAAGGATTGCAACGGATCCAAGCAATAGTCGTAATCATGGCTAAGGTAGATGCAAGTATTTGTCTGCAACGCTAAAACTCCATAATTCCGCCCAAACGATTAGAAGAGCAATCTTTAGATGATAGAAACTGAAAATAGTCTGGTCAACCCCAGGCCCCGACGCAATTTAGCCAGTGCGCTGGTCATATCTGCCCGCCCGAAACAGTGGGTAAAGAATCTCCTGGTTCTCGCGGCGCCAGTGGCTGCGGGCTCGATAACCGACGTCAGGATACTGAAACCCTCTATTGTCGCTTTTGTCGCTTTTACCCTCGCCGCATCCGGGATCTACCTGATAAATGATGTGATGGATCTCGAGGCGGACAAATCGCACCCGAAAAAATCCAGTCGACCGGTTGCCTGTGGAGAAGTGCCAGTCGCGCTGGCCTTAACTTTTGCGGTTGCAGCAGAGATCATCGGACTGGCCATTTCGTTTATCTTCGGCGATGCCGCCCTAGCCTTGGTAATTGCCCTGTACCTGGTGATGAACCTTGCCTACTCCAGCTTTCTCAAGCATGAGCCGGTTATCGACATACTGGTCGTAGCTCTTGGATTTTTGCTCAGGGCAATTGCTGGCGGCGTAGCTGACAATGTCCCGCTCTCCAACTGGTTCGTGATCGTCGCATCTTTTAGTTCTCTGTTCATTGTTATCGGCAAGAGGTACGCCGAATCGCAGCTGCTGGGAGAAGATGCCGCAACGCACAGGTCATCGTTGGGGAAGTACCCTATTGGGTTCTTGAATTATGCCCGCTCGCTCTCCTCGGGAGTCGCTATCACCGCCTATTGCCTCTGGGCCTTCGAAAAAGGAGCTGCCGCTCCAAAAGGCGCCCTATGGATAGAAAGTTCAATTCTATTTTTTGTCGCGGCAATATTGCGGTATGCCTTATTAGTTGAACAGGGTCACGGAGGTGCACCCGAAGATCTCCTCATGTCTGATAGATTGCTTCAAGTCATCGGTGCTATCTGGATTTGCGTGTTGGTAATTGGGATCTACATATCCAGATAGGAATGGGGGAACTGGCAGGGATCAGTATATTTCACTCAAAACGAAGAGGACCAATTGGCTACTGAAAACAACAAGATCCTTACAGGTTGGGGTCGCACAAACCCCGTAATGAGTTCCAAACTAGAGTTGCCTATCAATTCAGATTGGCCTGCAATGCTCAATGCGCTGTCATCTTCCGGAGTTGTGGCAAGGGGCCTGGGAAGAAGCTACAACGACGCTGCCCAGCTGTCAGGCGGCGCCTTTATAGACACGACAATTTGGAACCAGGCGAAGCATTTTGATCCTTCGAGCGGCATCCTAATGGTTGAAGCTGGCATATCGCTGGATCAAATAATGAAAGAATTCGCCGATGCCGGCTTCTTCGTGCCGGTTACACCCGGAACGCGCCACGTTACAGTCGGTGGCGCAATTGCCTGTGATGTACATGGAAAGAACCACCACAAAGACGGCTCATTCACCGACCATGTAATCTCCTTCGATCTGGCAACCCCTAACGGTGTGCTGACCGTTACCCGAGAGGAGAACCCGCAACTCTTCAATGCCACTTGTGGCGGCATGGGTCTGACCGGGGTCATTCTCAGCGCCACACTCCGATTAATTCGAATTGAAACTGTTTTCATGAAAGTGGACACTCACCGCACAAAAGACCTCGATGAGGCCATGGATCTAATGGAGACCGAAGACGACAAGTACCGCTATTCAGTAGCTTGGGTTGATTCGCTTGCCACAGGATCTTCTCTAGGCAGAGCCGTGCTGACTCGCGGCGACCATGCCGAGCTTGGTGATCTCGCAGGGTCACGTCGAAAGGCACCGCTAGAGTTCAAGCCCAAAACTCTCTTTTCAGCACCTGACATTTTCCCTTCAGGACTGCTAAATTCGCTCACCATCAAAGCATTTAATGAACTCTGGTACCAGAAGGCACCCAAAAAAGAGATGGGGGCGATTCATCACAGCGCTTCCTTTTTCCATCCTCTGGATGTGGTGGATAACTGGAATCGGATCTATGGTCCAAGAGGATTCGTCCAATACCAGTTTGTCGTTCCGCTCGGTCAGGAAATCGTC
>JAJYFX010000226.1 GCA_021785315.1 Actinomycetes bacterium
TGACTCGCGCAGGTCTTTGATCCTGCGCGGATTCAACAGAATTGGCTTTCGTGCCACTGGGACTGCCCTCCTTTCAAGTGGAGAGACGCCCCCGGATCGGAACCTGTGCCTAAATTGCGGTCCGCTCAGGATTTCGAGATTGGCAGAGCAATCGGAAGGGACGTCATTGATGAATTGTTGAAGTCGGTACTGTGAGGTTCACTCGGCTTCACTGACAGTCACCTCCTTAGCTCGGCCAACAAAATACAGCATTACCTGCTTTGATAAGGATAGCTGATTATTTGGACGAAACTATGCAAAATACTGGATATACCTCGATAAATTATGAAGTAAACCGGCGACTAACCCTGGCAGAACTAGCTGGGTCTGCTACCAAAAACGATCCCAGCTTCAGCCACCACGGTATCGGATCCGATATCGGTGAAACCTGCTTGCTCAAAAAGTCGAACCCAGGCTTGTCTCGAGATTGGCTTTTCCTGAACTCGTGCCAGATATCTGGCAGAGTTTTTGACAACTCTCCACCATCCCCCAGGACCTTTTTTTAGCAGGACCGATACCTTGGAAAGGATTATCTCCCGATCTTGCCTCTCTCCGCCGCGACCGAACATCATGTCTCCAAATACCATTCGGCCATTGGGCTTCAACCAGTGGAATCCCTGGTTGACTACCCATTGCTTTTGATCGTCGCTCAAGTGGTGAAGTGCGTAATTGGATAGGATTAGATCAAAAGATTCATGCGCAAAATTGAGTTCCTGAATTGACGCCGTCATAGTTTTGACATTTCCAATTTCATTTTGGGTCAATTTGGACTTCAGGAGTTCGATCATTCGTGGAGATATATCCACCCCAGTCACTGACTTGACCATCGACGAAACTGGAAGAGCGAGCTGGCCAGATCCGCAGCCCAGGTCGAGGACTTCATACGCTGAAGACGCATTCGCTTTTGCGATCACGGCTTCGACAACCTTTCCCAGACCCGGATTATCTGAATGATCCCATGTCTCAGCTCTTTTGGTCCACACTGACCGCTGGACCGCTAATCCGAGCTTCTCAATAACTGACGACAAAACTCTCTCCACTTCAATAGCTAGAGACCTCTGAAACCAAACATAAATCTCGGCCTAAGTCAGACAACTTACATTTAACACGCAATGTTCCGGCCTGACCGGTTTCCTGCATTGCCAATGCAAACAGGCAGACATATCGGATCCAATCCAATAATCGCCTGCAGCACCCCATGCCGACGGCCCAAAAACATTTATAGCCTTACAAGATAGCGGCCCAAAATCAGAGCAACATGAAATACCTGGTGGCGACGTGGGTAATTTATGAACTTGGGTACTTGGCCACGAAGGGTGAGCTTGGCTGATCGAGGCAAAAACAATCAGTGGGACAAGACTGGCTCCAGTATTTCAGCCGGCGTCCTTGAACTGTAGCAACGTCTTGAATCTAATCTTGCAGCGCGCGAACATCCCACTCGCCCAGGGAGCCTCATCCGATAATTCCATACCTGAGACCCGCAACGCAACCACAGATGCCCGACTGGCCCTCTCTCGGGCGTGCAAGAGTCCATATGCGCCTGCAACCGCTGCTGCAATGCCGCCTATTACGATTGAATAGCGTGCTCCAAAATGTTGGCCAATATAGCCTACGATAGGCGCACCCACCGGAGTCGAGCCCATGAATGCCACGGTAAATAGTGACATCACTCTTCCCCTCAGCATCGGATCTGAGTTCACCTGCAAGGTGGAGTTTGCGATCGAAATAAAAACTATCGACGCAGTACCCATAGGGATCATCGCTACGACGGCCCAAACCGGACTAGGCATGATCGCGGCAACAAGCATTAGCGCGCCAAAGCTCAGAGAGGTAACGGCCAGGCTATTAATGCTCGTCCTGGGAAATGTTGCGCTAAGCAGACCGCCAATCACTGCGCCAACGCCCATGAACGCCATAAATGCCGCATACGTCCCGGCTCCCTGGTGGAACGTCGAGCTCGCCAGAAGAGGTAGGGAGACTTGGAACTCAAAGGCCAGCGTTCCCACAAGCACCATCATTACCAGCGGCACCATCAAATTACCGGAGGACCTCACATATCTGAATCCCTCGATCAGCTGGCCCTTAGATCTAACAACCCTTTCCGAGATATTGAGCTCGCCCACCCTCATGGCGAGCAAAGCACCTATCACGGCAACAAAAGAGGCTGCATTTGCGATAAACAGAGAACCCGTCCCAAACGCATAGATGATCACCCCTGCGATACCAGGCCCGATTATACGTGCAGAGTTCATCACTACCGCATTGAGACTCACAGCATTGGCCAGGTCCTGATTCTCCACCATTTCGCTGACAAACGACTGGCGGGCTGGATTATCGATTGCGTTGGTAATGCCCAGCCAGATGGATATCAAGTAAACCATCCACATCTCAATCGCGCCAAGCTCTGTCAGGATTCCGAGCAGCAGGGACGCCAGGGCCAGCGAGCTTTGGGTAAAGATTATTAACTTGCGCTTATCGACCTGATCGGCAACAACGCCACCCAGGGGACCCAATAGCAATACCGGTATGAATTGAGCTGCTAGAACAGCACCCAGAGCGACTCCGGAGCCAGTAACCTTGAGTACCAACCATGACAGGCCGACAGTTTGCATCCATGTACCAGATACCGACACCAGCTGCCCTGCTGTATAGAGTCTGTAATTGTGGCTCTTCAGGGACTGAAACGTTCCAAACTTAGCTCTTTGCGCGTTTTTCAATTCAGCTCTTAGACCAATTCTCGACTTAAATCATTCAATTCAATATTCAGCTGCCTACACGGCCCGGTCGCCTAAACAAACCGGAGCCGCGCTGGCGAAGCCAACAAAAAAGGTAGCTATGCAGCGTTCCGCCGCCTATTCGCCAATCACCGAAGGAACCTGCTCTTCCCCGCCGTGGCTCGCGTGGCTTCTCTTGTGAACCACTCTACTAAGCGGCTTCTCCGGAAGCAGAAAAGCAAATATCAGGGCCAGGACGGCAAAAGGAAGTGCTGCAAGGAACATGACGTGAAGGGAATTCACAAAAGCCTGCAGCAACGCGGAGTGGATGACTGGAGGCAATGAACTAAGCGCCTGAGGGGACCCAGAAACTGCTCCATTGGCCACGGATTTTGGTACGGCGATTCCCTTTGGGACAAGCCTTGGCATATTGTATGCCAGCCTGTTTACGAGAATGCTCCCAAAGAACGAGGTCCCAATCGCTCCGCCCATAGTCCGAAAAAACGAGATCGCCGACGTGGCTGTACCCAGATCCTTGTGCTCAACGCCGTTTTGGGTTGCGAGAACAATCACCTGCATCGACAGCCCAATGCCAAAACCGGTTACGAACATCATTACAGCCTGAATCGGGTAGGTGGTATCCACCTTGAGGGTGCTCATAAGATACAGCCCAATGGTGACGACCACTGAGCCAATGATCGGATACACCTTGTACCTGCCCCTTTTAGAAATCAAGGCCCCTGACCCAACTGATGCAGAAACCACGCCGATCGTAAGGGGAATGAGCATCAGCCCGGACTTGATGGCGCTTGCTCCCCTGACTACTTGCTGATACTCGGGAAGAAAAATTATCGCGCCGAACATCATGAAGCCGGTTACAAAACCAAGCACCGACGAGACGCTGAAAATCTTGTTCTTGAACAATCCGAGTGGCAGCACCGGATCCGGCGACCGAAGCTCGACAATTATGAAGGCAGCTATAAGCGCTATCGAGGCAATCGCCAAGCCCACTATGGTTGTCGAGGTCCAGGAATAAGTGTTTCCACCCCAAACGGTTATCAAAAGGATCGCAGTTACGGCAGCTGCCACCAAGGCGGAGCCAAGAAAATCGATGTAATGGCGAACCCTGCTTACCGGGAGCTTCAAAACAATTGTGGTCACGGCAAGGGCAACGATTCCAATTGGGAGATTGATGTAGAAGATCCACCGCCATGAAAGACTGTCGGTGAAGAAGCCTCCAGCCAAAGGCCCGAGAACAGATGCCGCCGCAAATACAGCGCCAATCAGGCCCTGGTACTTTCCACGGTCTCTGGGAGGAACTATGTCGCCAATGATCGCCAATATCATTGCGAACAGTCCGCCTCCACCAAGTCCCTGAATTGCCCGAAAGGTGATCAGTTCCGCCATGTTCTGCGAGAGTCCGGAAAGCACTGACCCAATCAGGAACAATACGATGGCAATCTGAAACAGAGCCTTTCGGCCAAACAAATCTGAAATCTTACCATAAAGCGGGGTAACCGCGGTTGACGTGAGCAGGTAGGCCGTTACCACCCACGAAAGGTGATTCAATCCGCCTAGATCCCCGACAATCGTCGGCAATGCGGTGGCAACGATTGTCTGGTCCAGCGCCGCCAGCAGCATGCCCAGCATAAGAGCACTAAAGACGACGAGAATTTGACGGTGCGTCAGAGGCACTCCGCCGTTCACTGGGCTGACGGTCGAAGTGTTAGAATCGTGGGAAGAGGAAGTTATTTGCGCCATACAACTAATAACCTATCTGTCGAACTAA
>JAJYFX010000227.1 GCA_021785315.1 Actinomycetes bacterium
CGAACATCAATGCCTCTTCGACGACGAGAGGAAAGTAAACGGTGGGAGCATGAAATCCGAATTCCAGCAACTTCTTGGCAACGTCGATTCCCCGAATCCCAGTCTCCTTTTTCAGTCGCGAAGCAGAAGCGACAAACTCATGCATGCAGGTCACGTCGTGCGCAGCCGGATATGAATCAGATATCTTCTTGCGCAACCAGTTTGCATTCAACACTGCCGTCTGAGAAACCTCAGTCAACCCCTGGCCTCCGCAGTACTTCATGTAGGCGAGAGCGCGTATAAAGATCAAGGCGTTTCCGTGGAAGGAATGGATCCTTCCAATCGACTTGGGCGGTTGTATGAAGCCGAATTTGTCAGATCCATTCGGATTGACACCCACTACCGCGGGCTTTGGCCCCGGCAGGAAGTCTGCTAGATGCCGTGATACGGCAACTGGACCTGAGCCCGGTCCCCCACCGCCGTGGGGAGTTGCAAAGGTTTTGTGCAGGTTGGAATGAACGATATCGAACCCCATATCTCCAGGGCGTACGATTCCCATAATTGCATTGAGATTTGCGCCATCGTAATACAGAAGGCCACCAACTTCGTGAACTGCGCGGGAGATCTCGAGAATGTCTTTTTCAAATAGTCCGAGAGTATTGGGATTTGTGAGCATCATTCCCGCAGTGTCTTCGTCAAGAAGCGACTTCAGCGCATCTAGATCAACTAGTCCATCTGAACCAGATTTCACCGTGATTGGGTGAAAACCAGACAGTGTGACGGATGCAGGGTTGGTCCCATGGGCCGAGTCCGGGATTATGACATTTTTTCGCGGTCTGCCTAAATCCTTGTGATAGGCCTTCATGATCAACAGGCCGGTTAGTTCACCTTGAGCTCCTGCTGATGGTTGCAGCGTCGCTTCTGCCATGCCGGTTATCTCGGTGAAATAAGTTTCAAGAGTGACCATGAGTTCAAGCCAACCTTGAATTGTCGATTCGGGCTGATTGGGGTGAATATTGGCTAGCCCGGAGATTGCAGCGGAAACATCAGCGAACTTAGGGTTGTATTTCATCGTGCACGAACCTAAGGGGTAGGCACCGAGATCTACTGAAAATTGCCTGTGCGTCAGCCTGGTGAAATGCGCCACCAGATCTCGCTCCGAAACCTCAGGCATTTCCGCGTCTTGGTCTCTAAGCAGATATGAGGGAACCGTAGCCGAGGGCTCCTTCAGGGGTATGCCAGATGTTCTAAACGATGCCGCAGTTCTTCCCGGAACAGAGAGTTCAAAGATTGTCGGCTCAGCCACTCGGCCGTCCATTAGCGGGATTGAACTTGCCCTTGCGCCTGGTTGTGGTGTCCGGCCCATCTATTTCACCACTCTCTGTAGTGCGTCCACGAAGGCCTCTATTTCTTTGGCGGTCCTTTTCTCGGTAACGCTAATCAATAGCGAGCCTTCTGCGTCGGAGCCTTCAAACCCGTGCCTGACGGGGATGCCGGCGAGAAAACCTTCTTCGAGCATGCGATCTATTAAATCCTCAGCTGGAATTGGTGTTTTGACCGCGAATTCGCGTAGCGTAGGCGCGTCGGATACCGGACGATACGCCGGTCCGGATTCGAGCAGTCGTTCCTTCATAAACTCAGTGCCTGAATAGCACCTTTTGGCTAACTCTTTGATTCCGGATTTCCCAAGCCATGACATTTGTATCGCAATCGTTATCGCGATAAGGGTTTGGTTAGTGCAGACATTGGAGCTGGCTTTTTCCCGCCTTATGTCCTGCTCTCTGGTGCGAAGAGTTGTGACGTATCCTTTGGTGCCCAAGCTGTCTAAGGTTTCTCCGACCAGCCGTCCCGGAAGCAATCTGACGTATTCATTCTTAGTTGAAAATAGTCCCACGTATGGGCCTCCAAAATTGAGTCCAACTCCAAATGCCTGGCCTTCAGCAACTGCCACGTCGGCGCCCAGCGAACCTGGCGATTTGATCAGAGCTACGGAGACTGGGTCATAGACGATGACGATGCGGACATCGTTTTGAACCGCAAACTCCGTGATCGATCTCAAATCCTCAATGATCCCAAGGTAATTCGGGTATCCTACGACTATTACTCCTGGTATCGGTTCGGGAGCAGATGCCCAATTGGTGACGCCCCTTGTCAGCGCGACTTCAATAATTTCATGGTTTGTCCCGGCGGAAAAGGTATTGACGACCTCCCTGAACGATGGGTTTATCCCTTGGCTCATCCAGACAATTCGATTCTTCTTTTGTGCAACACAAAGATTTATAGCTTCTACCAGGGCTGAGGCGCCGTCGTAGAGTGACGCGTTAGCAATTGGAAGTCCTGAAAGCCGCGAAACTAGAGTTTGATACTCAAAGAGAGCCTGCAGCACGCCTTGGGCAACTTCGGGCTGATATGGGGTATAAGCGGTCATGAACTCCGATCTTGAAGCCAATGCCACGGTAGCGGAAGAGACATCATGGTCATAAGCTCCGCCTCCAGCGAAGCAAACGAGATCGCGCGAAACCGGCAGATTCCTCCCGGCATATAGTTCGATATCGTCCAGCACATCCGGCTCGGAAATACCTCCGGGAAGATTCAGCCCGCCTTTCGCTAAGCGGATTGAAGTTGGAATCTCATCAAATAGATCCTCCACGGACGACAATCCAAGAAAGTCCAGCATTTCTTTCACCTCGGCCGAGGTGTGCGGAATGAAACTTGTCAATTATTTCCACCTACTTGGTTGATCTGATATTGGGTTCGATTTAATGGCCGTTGAGAAGGACTGTCGCCAACACTATTTTGCATAGGCCTTCTTTACGAATGGAAGCTTGACGATTTCTACTGATATTTCCCTTCCCTTTGACTCTACGATTACTTGCTGGCCTGGTAAACAATCGGGTTCGACGAATCCCATAGCGATGCCAACTTGAAGGACTGGCGAATAGTTCCCAGAGGTGGTAAATCCTATTTGGAGTCCATTCCGACTGATTTGAAGACCTTGCCTAAGAGGTTGTCTTGTATTGCCCTTTAGACCGATCAGTTTGCGCGTCAAGCCGTGTTCCATCTCCCTGACGAGAGCTTGCTTGCCCAGAAACTGCGGTTTTGAGAAAGCTACCACCCACCCAAGACCAGCTTGGAGCGGGGTGATCCCCTCTCCAAGCTCATGTCCATACAGCGGCAATCCAGCCTCGAGACGGAGGGTATCCCTTGCTCCGAGACCTGCCGGGGTCGCTCCGAGATGGACGAGTTCTTCCCACAAGGCTGGCGCCACCTCATTTGGAACAGAAATTTCGACTCCGTCTTCTCCGGTGTAGCCGGTTCCCGCAATGAAAATTTGCGTTCCTTTATAAATTCCATTTGTCACGCCAAAGTGTGGAACCTCTGCGGCTTGGGGGAGCAAAGGGTACGCGAGCGAACGGGCCCGGGGTCCCTGGAGCGCGATCATAGCGCGATCTCCTGTCACATCGGTCCCAGGGATGGCAGCTAGCACTCTTGACGTATTTGAGGCGTTTGGCATGATTTGAAAGGCATGTTGGCCAGTCCACCAGACAATGATGTCATCGCTCACGGCGCCTGTTGCATCGTCGAGGAGATGAGTATACTGCGCTCTGCCTGGTGATATCTTATCGAGGTCATTGGTGAGTGTCTTTTGAAGCAGGTCGAATGCCTGGGGTCCTTCTAGCCTGACCGTTCCCAGGTGGGATACGTCGAATATTGCCACATCATTCCGTGCCGCCATGTGTTCGGCTACGGTACCGAGATGATAGGAGAGAGGCATTTCCCAGCCGCCAAATTCCACCAATTTGGCGTTGAGCTGGCGATGGTTGTTATACAGGACGGTTCGCTTTAGTGTCACGTCCCTAACTTAGTGCTCTGGAAGAGTATTTTTGATCGCTTGGAATATTAGATGCAATTGAGTTTAAAGAAATGGTAGCGCTGGTCGCACAAATGTGAGCATAATCTCATTCGAATGCACCCGATATTGGCAATATGCTCAAAGCGACAAGCGCCGCAAGCCTATATTGCCAGCTTCTGCTGTCCAGGTACTCTAGTTTTTCGCGAATCCGATACCGATTCGGCTTCGGGGCCGGCCTGGTATTTCATTGCTACTATCGCAGCATCTAGTTCGCTTACGATCTCCTGTAATGAAAGGACGGTCGACATCACAAGTTGACCGCCTCGGAGAAGGTTTATCAGCTCCTCGCCAGTTCTCACAAGAACGGTTCCAGGTCCTACGACGAGAACATCGGCGTTTGAAAGATCTTCCTTTAGATTCGCACGGAGATATTCGACAGCCTTTCGCGCTGCCTGCAGCGATATACCGCCAGATAGCAGGTGCTTTATGACCTTGAGTTCGAGTATGTCGCGATAGGAGTAGGCCCTTTGCGTGCCAGAACCATGCGCGTCTGCTACAGATGGACGGACCAAACCGGTGCGTGCCCAGTAATCAAGCTGTCGGTACGTTATTCCGGCCAGCTTGCAGGCCTGCAGACCTCTAAAACCGAGGGATATTTCCATTCCGTCTCCTACACTAACGTAGTTACATAATTGTAGTGAAGAT
>JAJYFX010000228.1 GCA_021785315.1 Actinomycetes bacterium
GAAGTAGAAATACTTGAGCTGCGGTATTAAAAGTGAAAACGGGTAGGAGAAATCCTACCCGTTTCGGTTTTTGGAGCAGCTTAGAATCAAGCCTTGACCAGTTGGATTTCTAATGAAAGCTGAATCTTGTCACTTACGAGGACGCCTGTACCTTCAAGCGGGGCGTTCCATTCCATTCCGAAGTCTTTGCGCGAGAGTTCTCCTGTTGCTGTGAATCCAGACTTGATGTTGCCCCATGGGTCCTTGGTGACTCCATTGAATTCAAGATCAAGCGTTATGCTTCTGGTGGTTCCGTGAATGGTCAGGTCCCCAGTCAGAGCGTAGTTATTGCCGGCTGGCGCGATAGAGGTCGAAGTAAAGGTGATTTTCGGGAACTTTTCCACATCGAAGAAGTCAGCGGACTTGAGATGGCCATCCCTATCCTTTTCGCCCGTGGAAACAGACGCTACGTCGAGTTCGGCGCTGATCTTTGACTGAGTGACGTCCTCGGCAACTTCGATCGAGGCCGTGAAGCTTGAGAAAGACCCTCTCACTTTTGTGACGACCAAGTGTCTTGCGGTAAATTCAATTGCTGAGTGCGCGGGGTCGATATTCCATGCGCCAGGCTCGATCGAAAGCTCTGACGCTTTGGTGGGTGCAGGCATTTGTTTCCTCCATTTTTTGAATTGTTGGTAAACTTCAATGCGTAAGCTTATACGATATAGTTGCAGATGCAATCAAATGTTAGGGACAAATCCGTGGCGATTGGAATTCAGTGGCTAAATGATGTTGAAATGAGAGCATGGCGGGGCATGCTCTCAGCCCATTCTCAATTATACAACATACTAGACGAGGAACTCATCAGAGTTCATGGCATCACCTTTGCCGAATTCGAGGTTTTGGCCCATACCTCGGAAGGGGAGGGAGGTTCTGTGCGGATGTCATCGTTGGCGGAAGCAGCACTGGTGTCAAGATCCGGCCTTACGCGCAGGGTCCAGCACCTGGTGGCGGTAGGAATGCTTGAGAGAAGACGCTGCAAAGAGGATAAGCGGGGCACCTTTGCAGTACTGACTCCACTGGGCATGGAGAAGCTCCGGGCCGCAGCTGTAACCCACGTAAAAGGTGTGCGGCAGCACATGATCTCCAAGTTGTCGCGCGAAGAGCTGGCTACCTTGGCATGTGCGCTGGAAAGACTTGCAGAGCCGAGCAATAAGCCATAAAAAAATTGATTTGTAACACAGTCTTCGCAATGTGCGGCCTTACAGTTAGCCGAACACAAAGATCCTGCTGCCATTTTTCAGTATCGAATGAATGATTTGTTATGGCTGGGGGGACTTGGCTGCGGTGGTCGAAGTGGTTGTTCCGCTATTGGCGGCAGGCTTTGTCGTCGTCGTCGTCGATTTAGCAAGAGTTGTTGTGGTGGTTGACGTCGTTGTGGTGGTTGACGTCGTTGTGGTGCTGGCGGGGACAGGAGGAATAGCTGGGATGGGGGGATATTTCCAGATCTGTAATGCATTTGGCCTAGAAGGATGAGTCAGCCCGGGCAGTCCCGAGCCAAATTCTTTAAGAACGTTTTCTGTTATCTTGACAACTGGTGCCACGGGGCACTGGCCCAAGAAAGGCGGACATGATGGACCTAGTGCCGCCACCCATAAGTTGGTTCCGGTAGCAAATACTCCCGCACCTTGCTGGGTGGTGTAGTAGCTCATATCGGAAAACCCCGGCTGATTACGGCATAGCACTGGCGAATTCGCCAATAGTTGAAGATCTTTGGGATACGGATCATAGGGATTGAAGCCGTCATACTCGCTTCCCACCAAGTTTTGTAACCTCGAACCGAACTTCAGCCCGGTGTTCGCAAAGATCCAACTGGACGGGTCGGTGATTACCATGTTGTTTTTAACCGGATTGCAAGCGTATTGGATTCCAATGAGGGCGCTTTCGGGTCTAGGATCTGGTGGATTTGGCCAGTTGGTGGTCACCAATGCTTTGTTGATTTTGTTCATCGGGTCTAGGCGCGCCGAACGATAGTTGACCTCGATCCGGTCGGGGCCAATTGCGGTACTTTCAAAACGAATCCGCCGAAAGATGGCATTAGCGCCCAGGAACATGAGGTTGGTCCCGCCTTTCTGGGCGGTGGTAAGGGCGGTCCTCATCTGGGGAGAATAGTACTCGTCGTGGCCTAATGACACCAGGACCCTGTGATTTGAAAGCAGTCCGGGATTTTTCTGAATATCGACATCAGTGATATACGTTACATTTAGGCCCATTTTTTCCACCAGAGCGACTAGTGGCAACTCATTACCGTAGAAGTCTGCAGCACCTTGCCCGAAGTAGTAGTCATAAGGGCGGTCGAATGACACCTTTGTTGCGCGATCTGAGTATCCATGTGGACCGCTGTAAAGGTCGAAGCCTCCGTAGAGATTGTAAGCCTGCCAGGTGGTTACCGCATTTACAACAACTATGGCCGCATTTGATCGGTCATTTCTGACTGTTATTGGCACCCATTTCTGCGCACCATTGTTGCCTACGAGTTTGAGCAAATAGTCGCCCGGGAACCATGTGGAATCGGTCTGAATGTTAAGCGAAGGTTTCCAGTTGCATTCGACGGTATTGCTGGGAGCAAGGACCGGGCATGATGGTTGCTGAAAGCCTGAGAGGCTTCGGGAAGTCCATATGAGTCTGCCGAGAAGACCCTGATAGTAACCCATTCGATATGCCTGAACTACAAAGCTGGCTGAAGTCGTCGAGACGAAGAGGGTGAAGCTGTGCCCTTGGTCAACGCTGACTTTAGATGCGTATCCTTCAATGTTTGTTGGAGTCTGTTGACCGGTTATGCGCCAGGCACTGGTTCCGGGTTTCTTGTTCTCCGCAACGATCGCCGAGGAATATAAGGGTCCGGGTGGTGCTTTATAGGCCGTGGCGGGGATGCTTGTAGTCGATCCAGTGACTGAGTTTTTGACCGCCGCTCGAGTCACGGGAGGATTTACTCCGCGCTTAGAGGCAACGATGGCGAAAGTTACTCCCGCTGCTATGACAAGGACTGCCAATCCAACGGCGATTATCCTGTTACGGGCACTGTAGTTTGTATGTCGCAAGCGATTCAAACCTGGCAACTTCACGCAATAACTCTAGAGCAAAAAGTTGAGATTCAGGTGAGCGTAATAGTTCAATCTATAAATCCTTGAGGCTTTCATCCCATGATTGTTTCCAACTTGGTTAAATTGGAGCCCAAATATCGTCAATTGAACTCGGCAGATCACCATTAACGCCGAGAGTGGTAATGTTGTAGCCTTTAGGGCAAATGGCGTATGTTGCTATCTTTATCAGGAAGCGCTGACCGAGAGCGCGCAAATGCCCGGCTGATGAACGGGCTGAAGGATTCGATATGATCGTCTTAGTTGGATTTATGGGTGCCGGCAAAACTACCATTGGTTATCTGTTGGCAGAAAAGCTCGGTGTTCCATTTGTCGATATTGACATACTTATTGAGAGACGGCAGCGCCGTTCAGTTAGTCAGATCTTCGAGGAGAATGGCGAAGCAGCATTCCGCAAGATTGAGCATGACACGATCGTCGAGACTTTAAATGGTCCCGATGCCGTTGTAGCCTTGGGTGGAGGTGCCATCGAGCATCCCGGCACGCGGCTTGTGCTTGACTCTGCGCTGGTGGTTTATTTGGAAGTAGAGTACGACGAAGCGGTACTGCGCATCGGACACGATACTTACCGGCCCATGATGGCTAATCCCAATATTCGTGATATCTATAATCGCCGCCTTCCATTTTACGCCAGGGTGTCAAAACTCACAATGCATACAGGTGACAGGCGCCCCGAGCAGATAGTCATTGACATTATTTCCAAGGTGACAACTCCGCTGTCGGTGCCCGCAGGGACTAAGAGCGTTTTGGTTGCTCCAATGGGAGGAGCCCATCAGGTGCACATAGGCGCCGGACTCTTGGAGCATTTGTCCCAGCTTTTGCCTGAACTCAGCCAGGCAAAGAGAGTTTATTTGATTTATTCTGAACCCGATTTAGTGACCGCCAACAAGATCAGCCTGGCTCTGGCAAATTCGAATTACGAGATCAGCTCAATTCGCGTGCCATCTGGGGAAAAGGCAAAGAGCTTCGCAACAGTAGAGTCGGTCTGCGAAGACCTGGCGGAGTATTCAGCGCATCGCGACGATCTAATAATAGGGCTGGGCGGTGAGCCTATCTGTTATCTAGCTGGGTTTGTAGCTGCCACGTACGGCCGGGGTATGAATTTGGCCCTTATTCCTACGACAATGTTTGGACAGGTTGATTCCGCTATTGGTGGAAAGAATGGCGTGAACTTGTCAAGCAGACAAAATATGGTTGGGACCATTTATCAACCGTCGGTGGTTATCTCAGATGTGTCAGACACCGTGGTTCATCGAGATTTTGAATTCAGGTCCGGATTAGCGGAGATGATCAAGCATGCGCTGATTGCAGACTCCGAGCTTCTTGAAACTCTTCGAGTTGCGCACAAGGGGATTAGCGAAGGTTTACCTGCGCTACTCGCTGATGTCGTCTACC
>JAJYFX010000229.1 GCA_021785315.1 Actinomycetes bacterium
TGTGGGCAAAGTCAACGAATACTTTGAATCGCTGTCCCTCGTCGATCTTCTCCAAGCGCCCGGGAACTCCGTGAAAAGTCTTCAAACCGTTTTGAATGGCTTCCGGCGAATATCCGAGCCTTTGGGCCGCCTTGACCGCGCCCATGGCGTTGTAAATATTGTGCTTTCCAGCAATTGCCAATTCCACCGATATGCCGTCGAGCGTAAAACTTGAACCTTCGGCGTACATTTGAAGGTTTACGGCGTCATCGATTGAATAAGTCTCCATGGCGATCAGGGAATCCCTGATCAGCTTGGCACCCCAAGGATCGTCGATATTGACAATGCCTATTCGGCACCTGCCCGCTTCAAACAGTTTCGACTTAGCCATGAAATAAGCATCCATGGTGTGGTGGTAATCCAGATGGTCCTGGGTGAGGTTGGTAAAAATTCCAATGTCATAAATAATCTCGTCGACCCTGTGCTGATCGAGAGCGTGCGAAGAGACCTCCATTATGGCGATGTCGCTACGGTCCTCGATGGCGCGGTAAAGCGCACCTTGAATTACCGGAGATTCCGGCGTTGTTCTGTAACCGCTAAGCGTCCCCATCACAAATGGAGAGTGGTCGGCGGCATTTGCAATCGATGCGAGCATAAACGCAGTAGTGGTTTTCCCGTTGGTGCCGGTGATTCCCACCATCGGAATACGTGCGGAAGGATTTCCGTACAGACAGCTGGCAAGCCTCGCCATCTGCACGCGCATCGACCCTGGACTCACCCTTACTTGAACAATCGGAAGCGGTACAAAACGTTCAACGACTACTGCCACCGCTCCTCTGGCAACGGCGTCGTGAATGAAGAGGTGCCCGTCGTAGTGTTCGCCTGCTATGGCGCAGAACAGGTCCCCGGGGCCCACATGACGCGAGTCGAATGAGATGCCGCTAACGATCACGCCATGAGTGTCGCCGAGAATTGAAATGGTCTCAATTAACGAAACAAGCTCTGATAGCTCCATCATTGGATCTCTTGCACCGCCCCGGCCTCCGACGAGATTTCCGTATATCTCACGGCCCATCGCTCGCTGATCTTCAGTCATGGTGAAACCGAACCCTTAGTCTTAGCCAATCTACCAGTGGTACTGCTCTGGGAATTCTGAAACTGCAAAACTGGCTGGTTTCCAGTAGACGGGGCTACAGCGCCACTCGCCTCCAGCATCGTCGAAGCACCCGCAGATTGAGAACTCTTGCCAAATCCGGCGGGCATATAACCCGAAGTCGGCGCTATGTCCAACCTTCTCAGGGCGTAACCCATGATCTGCGAGAAAACTGGAGCTGCAGCTGATCCGCCGTACATGATGTTTGGACGCTCGAGCACGACGATAGCTGATAGCGGCGTTGATGTGCCCCGGGTAAAACCGACGAATGTAGCCATGAATGCACCCGGCTGATATCCGGGCTTATTCGGATAAGGAATCTGAGCTGTTCCAGTCTTTCCAATGATGTCATAACCAGGCACCTGCGCTAATGGTGCGGTGCCATTAGGCGAGACCGTTTCCGACAGCAAGTTCTGCATCGTCGTTGCCAGTGAAACGGACAGTACCTGCCTCGATTTCACCGGCACGTTATAAGACGGTTTGCCATCCTGAGGCACAACCCTGTCCACCAGATGCGGATCGACTAGAACTCCATCGTTGGCAATCGCATTGTAGGAATCAAGAACCTGAAGAGCCGAAACCGCTTCATCCTGGCCAATTGGAACTGAACCGATGGCGGTTCCCGACCACTTTGCCGGATCTACCAGAAATCCGGATGTCTCTCCGGGAAAGCCAAGCCCGGTGGGCTTACCCCAGCCAAAATTCAGAAACGAATTTGTGATTGAATACTTGTTGAGATGTTGGGCCACAATTATCGTTCCGATATTAGACGACTGCGCCAGAATCTGCTGCGGGGACAATACCTCGGTTCCATGAACCTCAGCATCATGAAACGTCGCCCCGTCAATCATTAGGTATGGCGGGACTACCACCTTGCTCGACGGAGTTATCACGCCGGCGTTAAGAGCCTCGGCAAAGGTCGCGATTTTAGCCACCGATCCCGGTTCGTACACATTTGTGACCGCCATATTCGTGGGAGCTTGCGCAAACCCGGTTATGAGATTCGGATTGGCCGCAGAGCTGCCAGACTGCGGTTGTCCGGCGGCCGATTTGGATGTCGTCCCACTGCTAGAGTTCGCTTGGCCGGTTGTTCCCACGAGATTTGCCATGGCGATAATCTGTCCATTTTTAGGATTCATGATGATCGCGCTACCTGACAAGGCCTGCGTTTTCACGATTTCAGCTCCAAGGGCCTGCTCCGTATTGAATTGAATGGCCCTGTCCAGGCCTAGGACTAGGTTGTCTCCAGGTTTCGGAGGTATCAAGTCGACTGCTCTTCCGGGAAGCGGCGACCCGGATTCAGAAACTGAGACCATCTTTTGGCCGGCCTGACCGTCAAGGAGATTTTTGAACTGGTATTCAAGCCCCGAAAGCGGTACTCCCGTTGGTCCCAGCGACCCAATGACTGGCAATGCGAGGCTTCCGTTTGGATCAGACCGGGTCATTTCGGTGATTAATGATATTCCTGGAAGGCTCCCCTGCGAAATGAGCGACTGGATCTTGGACGACTGGTCGGAGCTCACAAGGTGCTGCACATAAGCAAACTGCCCTGGCTCGAGCAAAGCCGTCCTGATCGTCGCAGGGGGGGTTCCAAGGATCTGCCCGAGAATGTCAGCCTCTTTGACCGGGTCGACGACGACGGCCGGATCCGCCACCACCGTTTTCTTCGGAATCGAGACGGCAAGCTCATTGCCGTTCCGATCGAGGATCGCCCCGCGCGGAGCTTGTACCGCGATAGTCGCAGAGCCCTCCGCCTTGGCAAGCTGCACGTAGCGATGATCAGGATAAACGGTAACTCGGATCAGCTGATAAGCCAATGCAAGAACAAACAGGCCGATAAAGATCTTTGAAGCTAGTAAGCGCTTCACGCTCACCGGCGCAACATGGCCCCTGTTGGTTCGTTGATCCGACATATATGGTCCCTTTTCTAACCCGTCTTTGGGCTTGACGCAGGGGGTTGGGACGAACTGCCGGAAGAACTGGCGACAGGCGAAGTGGCGGAGCTCTTAGCTGGACCAGCGGTGCTGGCAGCCGTGGTGGCTGTTGACGAAACAATAGGCTTGGTCGGAGCGCCGCCGCCTGCTTCTCCCGGAGGAGCGAAAAGAGTGTTGGGCGCAGATATAACCTGCGGCGTAACTTGGGTGGATGAATTCTGGCTGCTTGGAGCATTGGGGGCAGCACCTAGATATCCAACCTGGGATGGGTAAATCATACCCAGGTGACTTTCTGCGTATGAAACGATGCGACCTGGAGATTCAAGACCCGATAGCTGCACCTGCAACCTCTGATGCTGAGTTTCAAGCGATGAAAGCTGCGAGTTCAGGGCGTTCAATTTCAGTTGAGTTGCAGCCATTTCAGCCCTCATCACGACCGCGGCAAACAGAGCGAGAAATCCAATCAGGTAGGCCAGAAACATTTTGTTGGAGATTCGGAACCCGACCAGCTTCCTGGGTCTTTCGACAACCCTAAGCTTGGGACGCTCGTAAGCAACCTTGTGCTTTGCGGCACCGCCGGTAGCGTGTGGGTTTCTGGATCCCGCACTCGCCCTAGCCATCGCCAAAGCTGTTTGCGTATTTACCTCCGGCCGGACATTTCTGAGTTTCATCTCTCGCTGAGTCTTAGCCATTTCCAGCTCCGTCCGACGAGTCATCGACTTCCAAGATCTCAATCGCCCTCAGTCGAGCGCTCCGCGCCCTCGGATTTTCCTCAATTTCACCCGCCGAAGGCGCCTTCGAACGAATGACGTAGCTAGCCTTTGGCACCGCCCCGCAAACACATCCGTACCGCGAGGGACAGGTGCATCCTCCGGTTACTTGTTCACGGAAGAGCGACTTGACAATTGAATCTTCACCGGAGTGGTACGACAATACTGCGATTCGTCCCCCGGGAAGCAACAATTTGAATGCCCTTCCAAGGGCCGTCTCCAGCTTTTCAAGCTCGTTATTGACTTTTATGCGCAGGGCTTGAAACACTCGCGTCGCCGGATGGCCGCCAGTCCGCCTCGCTGCCGCTGGTATCGCTGACTTGACAACCTCGGCTAACTGCGTGGTAGAGGAGTAGGGCTTTCCAGCCATGATCGCCTTGGCGATGCGGTAGGCAAATCTGGGCTCGCCGTTCATACGCAACAGGCTGGTCAACTCATCCAGGTCTACCTGGTCGAGAACTTCCGCCAAGGTTTGGCCTCGGGTTGGATCCATCCTCATATCGAGCGGGCCCTCCAGCCGATATGAGAAACCCCTCTCTCCTCTTTCCAGCTGCGGCGAAGACACGCCGAGATCCAGAAGAAGCCCGACCGGGGAGCCGCAAAATCGATTATCGCTCTGGCAGGCCTGCGCTAATGCGCCGTCAAGTTCGTCAAACTCTTTGTGAAGAGCCATGAACCTC
>JAJYFX010000230.1 GCA_021785315.1 Actinomycetes bacterium
TGTGCTAAGGGGCAAGCACATTGCCCAAGGTGTGAGATTGATTGTGACTCCAGCGTCCGCCACCGTCATGGCGGCAGCAGCTGAAGAAGGAATCATCGAGGATCTCGTCGCTGCGGGCGCCTACGTTGGCGGTCCTGGATGCGGTCCTTGTTTTGGTGGTCATATGGGTCTTTTAGCTCCGGGCGAACGATGTTTGGGCACCCATAACCGCAACTTTCAGGGCAGGATGGGTTCGGGAGAGGCCGAGATCTATCTCGGCTCTCCTCTGACGGCAGCTGCCTCGGCATTGGCCGGCGTAATAGCGGATCCCCGCGATATCATGGACGGGTCGAGCAACGCGCCTGCTGGCGCCTCGATAAGCAGTTCCGGGAGATAAGAGATGGCGATGAATAACGATTTGGCTAAAATTCAGGGTAGGGCGTGGTTGTTTGGGTCTGATATCTCGACCGACATGCTCTCGCCAGGGCAGTACGTCCATCATCCAATGGAGGAGCGCCTAAAGCATGTGCTGGAGTCAGCTCGCCCGGAGTTTGCGAGTCAGGTGCGCCCTGGAGATATTGTCGTGGCTGGACCTAACTTTGGATGCGGTTCATCTCGAGAGTCAGCGCCGCAGCATTTGAAAGATCTCGGCGTGGCAGCGGTGGTTGCCGACTCCTTGGCAAGGATATTCGCGAGAAATGCTATTGCGATTGGGCTGGTGGCTATCGCATGTCCAACTTTATCCGAAGTGGTTGAAGATGGCGATATCATCGATGTGGATGTGATATCTGGTCGTGTCAGCATTTCGGCGCGCAACACAACTTTGGATGCCGACAGCATTCCAGAACCGATGATTGACGTGCTCCGACATGGCGGCATTGAGCCCATGCTTTCCTTGATAGGTGCAGAGCAGGCACAAGACGACTAACCCATCAGGGCGGCCGGTGCAATGCACCTGCTGTCCTGAGTTTCGAATATCCCAGCTGAAGCCAGCAGGGCCTAACTGTCTGAGGGCAATCCAACGTAGCGCTGCCAGCAGTAAATATATCCGCAGAGCCGGGATCGGCTCATGCCCGTCCGACTATTCGCCGCGCATGGCGCCATGATCAAGGCAACATGAGCACCTCATCCCATTAGCGCTCCAGCCATTTTCTTTGACTATGAGTATTTCTTGCTAGCCGAAGACACGGGCCAAAGATGCCTTTTCGGAAATTATCCAGACCGTGACGAGCCTAGCTTGATCCCTAGAGGCAACGGGATATTTGCCGGCAACGTCAGCTTTAGCGTCTCCTTAGAGCCATTCAGGGAGGGCCATATCGTTTTTTGGTAAGCGGAAAATTGGTCTAAATGAACTGCGGACTTGATATTCGTGTCAATGTGCGGCGAATAACGCATTGTTGTATTGGACTGCGGCGGTTCTTGCTGGTGATTAGCCGAAGGGTTAGCCTGCCAGTCATTTAAAGGGTGGACCTGGCGCGGCAAGGTTTGACCAAAAAAATCTCGATCTGAAATTGACTGACTGGTCAGTCTATGGATATAATATCTATATCAGAGGGGTAAACGTATAGCGATAAAGTCCAAGTATTGCCGGGCTGTTATCTAGCAAGTTCGATTTAAGTGGGGAATCAAAAAGCCAGAATTAAGCAAAGTTGGATCTTTTGTCGTAAGTGTTTGGGGTATCAGATTCTCAGGATTGCGAATTGCTGGTTGGGGAAAAGTGGACAAGAGTCTGATTTGTGGGGCAGTGAAATGCAATTTTCCCGCATAGCAAAAGGAGGAGTAGGCCAAATGCAAGAAAACAAGAAGTCAGTATCTCGGCCTCCCAAGGGGGGGAATCCAAGTTATTCGGGACTTATTTTCGATTGGGATCTGATCGACGCTCCAATTTGCTCGTTTGAACAGCCGGAAAAGATAATTCTAAATGATGAAACCCTTCGAGATGGACTGCAATCCCCATCTTGTCTGCAGCCGACACTGGCCCAAAAACGAGACTTCCTGCGTCTCATGCCTTCCCTGGGAATTCATTCTGCCAACATCGGATATGCAGGCGCAAGCGCGGCCGTGCTCGAGGATGTGATATCGCTGGCAGAGACAATTCGGTCCGAGAATCTGTCAATAGCCCCCAATTGTGCGGGACGCACACACATCGCCGATATAGATCCAGTGATAGAAGCGAGCCAGCGTTCGGGACTGCTAATTGAGTCAACGATGTTTCTTGGGTCCAGCCCGATTAGACAGCTTGTCGAGGGATGGGACATGAAAGATATGGTCAAGACTGCCGCTAAAGCGGTCAGCTACGCCGTAAACCATGGTCTTGAAGTCATGTTTGTAACCGAAGATACCACTAGGGCACGCCCGGAGGATCTTGCGCAACTCTATCGCGCCGCCGCAGAAGCTGGAGCGAGTCGCGTGTGCATTTCAGACACGGTTGGCTCGGCTACTCCGGTTGGCGTACAACATCTAATCCGATTTATTCGCAAAGAATTGGATGACATCGGTTTTCCGGCGATTGAGATCGATTTTCACGGTCACCGTGATCGCGGACTCGATCTCATCAACAACATTGCTGCACTTTCCGCGGGCGCTACAAGAGTGCATGGCTGTGCGCTGGGAGTTGGCGAGCGGGTTGGCAATACGTCGATGGACACTTTGGTAGTCAACTTAGTCCTCAAAGGCTGGATGGATGCTGATCTGACAATGTTGCCGGCCTATTGCAGTTTGGCAAGCGAAATGACTGGTTTCCCAATCGTGAGGAACTACCCCGTTGTGGGAGATGACGCTTTTGCCACAAGTACGGGGGTTCATGCTGCGGCGGTAGCCAAAGCGTATGAAAAAGGTGAAGCCTGGCTTGCTGATCGCATCTATTCGTCTATTCCTGCCGGGCTTGTAGGAAGGGAGCAACGAATTTTGGTTGGTCCGATGAGCGGGAAATGGAATGCGTTGTTCTGGCTCCGCCAACATGGTTATGGAGAGTCTCCAGATCTGGTGACTGCAATGTTAAATGCGGCAAAGCAATCTATGCATGTTTTGACTGACGAGGAAATAAATGTCGCATTGAGTTCTATAACAGGGAACGTTAGCTCCAACCAGCATGAGGAGACACTGGTATGAAAAAAGAGGTCGTGGCCACGATCGAAGTGAAGTCGGGCATGGTGGCCAAAAATGGCCACGAAGATGTCGAAAAGCAACACTCGGGCGGTGCTGAGTTGTCGGGAAAATCGGCAAAGCATGAATCCACTAAAAATGTAAGTTTTTATGAGGGCCTGCTTTCTGGCAATGAGGCTATTGCGTTGGCTACCTGGCACTCGGGGGCTGGCATGGCCGTCGGATACCCTGGTACCCCTAGCACGGAGACGCTGGAGTATTTAGCCAAAATTACGTCGGCTTCCGATATCTACGTCGAGTGGTCAACCAACGAGAAAGTAGCCATGGACGTGGCTATGGGTGCTTCGCTGGCTGGTGACAGAGTGTTGGTAACCACCAAGCACGTCGGCTTGAACGTGGCTATGGACTCTTTTATGACGAGTCCCTTTATCGGTGTCAATGGAGGGGTGGTGATCCTTGACGCAGACGACCCTGGTATGCATAGCTCGCAAAACGAACAAGATAACCGTTATCTTGCTCGTTTTGCCGGCATTCCGATGCTGGAGCCCTCGGACAGCCAGGAAGCCTACGAGTTTACCAGGGCCGCGTTTGAACTTAGCGAAAAGTGGGATACGCCGGTAATGCTGCGCATGACGACCCGGATTTCCCACTCGCGCTCAAATGTCATCCCCAAGCCAATGCAAAGCCCCAGAAAAGGGGAGTTTCATCGTGATCAGCGCAAATACGTCATGCTTCCCGGAAACGCCAGAGCGCGGCATGTATCACATTTAAACCGCCTCTCCAAGATGGAACAGTGGGCTGAGGAGGTCTCCTTCAATTCAGAGGAGATGCGCTCTTCGCGGGTCGGAGTCGTCACGTCGGGAATTTCTTATCAGTACGTTAGAGATGTGTTGCCTGAAGCAAGCGTTTTGAAGCTCGGCCTCACATTTCCGGTTCCAAAGGAGAAACTGAGAAGCTTTGCAAGCAAGGTGGACAGACTTTTTGTAGTTGAGGAACTCGAACCCTACCTCAAGGACGAGATGGCCATCTTCGGTTTGGTCGCTGAGGGTGCCGAATTATTTCCACGCAATGGCGAGCTATCGCCTCGCCTGATTCGTGAAGGTTTTCAGAAGGCCGGTGTGCTCGAAACTCCTGAGGAACCGGCACTTTCAGCCGGGACCCACTCGGTCCCAGAGGTAGGTCCCCGATTTCCTCTGCTGTGTTCGGGATGCTCCCACGCGACGCCGTTTTTTCTTCTAAGAAAGTTCGACGCTGTGGTAGCCGGTGACATAGGGTGCTACACCCTTGGAGCCACTGAGCCGCTCGCTTCGATGGATACATGTCTTTCTATGGGATCCAGCATCGGCATTGCGATCGGGCTTGCCAAGGCTGGAAGAACGGGAGGACGACCGGTAGTTGCGGTGCTGGGAGATTCGACCTTTCTGCAT
>JAJYFX010000231.1 GCA_021785315.1 Actinomycetes bacterium
GATAAACGAATGTTGTGATGAGATTCGCAGGAGAAATATTAAGTCCGTAATGGGAAATCACGACTGGTACATGGCCGCGAAGAGTTTCTGTCCAAGATCAAATAGCGCAAACGACTGCCTGATATATCAGAGACAGATCATCTCCGAAGATAACTATGCCTGGATTCGTAGTCTTCCAGTTTTTCTGGCTGTAGGAGATTTGTTCATGGTGCATGGCGGATGGGGCGATCCTATTGATGAATATCTGAATCCCACCGAAGAATATTTTTCCAAGATCGACGGAAAATATTTTGCGTCGGGACACACTCACAGGCAGATCGTCACGCAATTTGGAGATAAAGTTTATTGCAATCCAGGATCTGTAGGGCAGCCCAGAGACAATGATCGGAGAGCTGCCTTTGCCACATTTGACGGAAGCATGTTCCATCTTCATCGGGTCGAGTACGACATCAGCCGGGTTGGTGACCTGATGGAGAAAGCTGGCTTTTCCGGCTATTACTATGACTGCTTGAAGAGCGGTGCGAAAAAACTTGGATGGGCGCCGGGAAATGGATGATTCGTCAGCGCATTTTCGAACCAGCCTTACAGCCAGAGCAGACAGCTTTGAATGGTGTTTCGGAAGAACATGACGCCCACGTTCGAGTCGTCTCGAAATTGACATGAGTTTGCGCATCGCCATCATGCAGCCATATTTCTTCCCTTATGGCGGCTATTATCGGCTATTTGCAGCGGCTGATGTATTCGTGGCGCTGGATTGTGTCCAGTTTCCGCGCCGGGGATGGGTGCATAGGAATCAGTTCAGCAATCCTGGTGGAGAGCCCCAGTGGCTAACGCTGCCGTTGACGAAGGGCGACCGAGATACGACACGCATCTGCGATCTAACATTTTCGGAAGATGCGCGGCAAGCAATGGAAAAGCAAACACGTCGGTTTCAATGCTTTAATGGGTTGGAGAAGAAGGAACCCCAGCTGGCGGCCAACTTGGCCGATTTCAGTGTTTCACCAGTCCAGTACTTGGTTCGAGGGCTGGAGTGGGCCACAGAACGTTTGGGGCTAAAACGCCCTATCGTAATGTCTAGCTCTCTCGAAATCCCCCAACAATTCAAGGCCCAGGACCGAATCATAGAAATAGCAAAGCGGATGAACGCTGAACATTACATAAATGCCCCGGGCGGACGTAATCTGTATGACGCCGCTGCTTTCAAGTCAGCGGGGCTGTCCCTGAATTTCCTGCCGGATTACGCCGGTTCATACCAAAGCATACTTCAGCGGCTGCTGAACGAAAGTACAGCCTCTGTAGCGCAGGAAATTCTGCAGAACACTTCTCTATCCTCGTAAGCTTCCCTGGGTAATCTGAAATGGACCCAAATTCCTGGACAGTAGCTTAGGCGATCATCCGCCCTTACAGTAACCCGAAAAAGAGCGGAAATCCCATGAGCAAGACCCATCGTAATCATTCCCCGCAGCTCAAGGCCAAGGTGACGATCGAGGACCTCAAGGGCGATAATACCCTGCATAAGATCGCCGCCCAATACCAGGTCTATCCGAACCAGGTAACCCAGTGGCGCCGCAGTTGATCGATCAGGTTGCCGAGGTCTTCGGCAAGTCCGGCCACAACGCCCACACCGACAGCGAGGCGCTGCTCGCGAAGATCGGGGCACTTACGGTCGAGAAGGATTTTTTGTCATACGCAACTTTCGCACGTAGCTCAACATAGGCGATGCATGACCAAATCTTCGCTCGAAGTTAGCGAGAAACAAGTATGTATTTTGATGGGCACATTCCAGGGGGGAAGGCATCTTCTCGAACAGCTTGAGTCGATTAGGTCGCAAACATACCGTCATTGGAGGCTATTCGTTTCAGATGACGGATCGACGGATGATACATTGCGCATATTGGCTGATTTTCAAGCATCCATTAATCCAGATCAGGTAGTGATAGTTGCTGGCCCCCGAAAGGGTTTTGCCGCCAATTTCATGAGCCTTTTATTGAACCGATCAATCGAAGGGGATTATTTTGCATTTTGTGATCAAGATGATGTCTGGAAGGAGGAGAAACTGGCCGTCGCGGTTTCAAATCTCGAATCCCAATCTGACTTGGTGGGAAGGCCGGCAGTGTACGGGTCTGCTGCCATAGTAGTCGATGAAGACCTAAACGTGCTAGGAAAATCACCAGTCGTTCGCCCTGTTCCGAGCTTCAAAAATGCGCTAGCCCAAAATATTGTGTCCGGTAACACAATTGTTCTGAACAAGAAAATAAGAGAACTGCTTCTGCAAATTGGAAATGTTGAAATTGTGTCCCACGACTGGTGGATTTATTTGATATGCACAGGGGCAGGTGGGGTATTTTATTTTGATGAAAGGCCTGAAATTCTTTACAGGCAGCACACCAATAATTTAATTGGGGCAGTCTCCTCAAAGAGACCACAATTGACGCACCTTAAACAACTCATGCGCGGTCGATACAAGCGCTGGATGGATATTAATCTAAATGCGCTAAAGAATGCCAAGTCCGTACTGACAAGTGAAAATATCAACGTCATGGAGCAACTTGCTTCACTTAGGAAAATGCCGTTTCCACTTAGACTCGTTGAGCTGCACAGAAGCGGCATACGCAGGCAATCTTGGCACGGAAACCTCGGGCTTTTTTCTGCCTGCCTGCTCAATTTGCTCTAGCAAAGCCCATGTTGTCATGGATAAGACTGCGGCAATTAATAACAGTGACAAATATTCACCTCTCGGATGAATTACATAGTTCCACTCGCCATGACACTTGTTCGGTTTCAACCTCACGCGCTTCATATCTTCGTCGCTGACTTTGCGACCGGCCGGATACAGGAGCCCCGGAGCTCCCCATCCAAGGGGCGGGCAAAGGAGACTGGCATATCTCCATGGTCTCTGTATCATTGGCGCAAAGAAGCGACAGAAGAGAGAGGCAGCCGATGGCAAGATGTTCGAAGGAACCGCAAGATTCACATCGGGCACGAAGCACGGGCTGCTGACCGGAAGCGTATCATGGATCTCGAACGGGAACTCAGGCGCAAGGAAAGACCCTCTGCGAGACGGCAGCGCGAGGTCGAGCGAACGTCAAGGTGACGTGCCTTGCTGGTTGCCACTCTCGCAAAATTGATTATTCATAGATTATCGCGTGACTATGTAAGAAATGACTTCAGAAATTAGCGTCCTGACAACATTATTCAACCACGATCGCTTCATCACGGACGCGCTGCAAAGTGCGTTGGCGCAAACCCTTCCTCCCTCGGAAATTATAGTTCTTGATGACGCATCCACCGACAACTCGGTCAAGGTGGCGCGTTCGGTTAATCATCCGACCATTCAAGTCCTTGCTGAAAAATGCAATCTTGGTGGCCCAAATACGGTGAAAGGGCTAAATTCCTGCAAAGGAGATTTGATCGCTATACTGAACTCCGACGATGCCTGGGCACCCGAAAAACTGGAAAAGCAGTTCGACTACCTGGCATCCTCTCCGCAAACAGGAGTCGTCTTTACGCACATCAAAACCATCGACGAATCTGGAGCCCCATGGGCCAACAAGTCTCATCGATATCAAAACGTTTTTTATGCCCAAAACCGCTCTAGACATGAGTGGTTGAGGCATTTCTTCTTAGTAGGTAACCCATTTTGTGCGTCCAGCGCCCTTGTCCGTAAAGAATGCTTCGATAAGCTGGGTCCGCTAGATGGGAGGTATATTCAACTCCAAGATTTGGACATGTGGATAAGGGTGGCTGTTGCTGGCTACGACTTGCATGTTATTGGTGAGCCGCTCACGTACTACCGGGTTATGAGGAGTGGTAGCAATATGAGTTCAGACCTCTCTGGGGCTCGTGCGACTTACTCCTTTGAGTACGCCAAGATCCTTCGCGCTTATTGGAGATTGACATTACGGGAATTGGTACGTGTGTTTCCGGAATTGAACATCACAGATAAGGCGGATGACTCAATGACACTCTTCTACTTGGCGCAATATGCAGCCAAGCAGCCTGGTCTTCATCATAGAATTTTTGCTTTGGAAACGATGTCCAAATGGGGAGGGAATTTGGAGGCTATGAACCTGGCTTGTGAGTGCCATGGGTTCAATTTTCCGGAATACAGGAACTTCTTCGCGCGTGGGCCTTTCCGGCAACTGTTGCGTCTAAATATCCGCCACCAGATAAACGGTTTGGCTACAAAAATCCTGCCGTATGCATTATATCAAAAAATAAAGACCCACATTATGGGGCACGGTCACCTGCGATCCAAATCTTAAATCTTCTTCATCAGCCGGAATCGTGTATTTAAGAAGTTAGGTAATAAGCGCTAGATCGGCACTGGCCTTGCTCGACGGCGAATTTTGAAACTCGCACCTGTTCTCAGCCACCTGAGCCACTCCGATGCGGCGAGCGGCTTCAGGCTCTTGCTTTCGGTTCCAGGGCGGTGGCAAGTAACAACACGACGGCGTGCGCTGCAATGCCTTCCTCGCGACCCGCGAACCCCATCATCTCGGTGGTGGT
>JAJYFX010000232.1 GCA_021785315.1 Actinomycetes bacterium
AGGCCCGGTAGTAGCGATGACCCCGACTCCAGATGGCAAGGGATACTGGCTTGCAGCTTCAGACGGAGGCGTGTTCAGCTTTGGCGATGCCCAGTTCTACGGTTCCATGGGCGGCAAGTATTTGGCAAGACTTATTGTTGCGATCGCCGTGGTTCCAAGTGAGGGAGACTATTTGTCTACCCGGCAGGATTTATGAGTATTCTCTTTTGAAAATGCAATAATTCTGGGATCACTTGTTGTAATATTCAGCAAGAAGCAATTTCATCGGTTACTGCTTCCCCGAGTGGTACGGGCTACTGGTTGGTCGCATCTGACAGTTATATCCAGATACGGAGTTGCGACCTACCAGAGCTCGCTCGCCGGTGCGCCGGCAGATGAACCTGTCGTCAGTTTCGCCTCGAGGCCAGATGGCCAAGGTTTGCTGCTCTCCAAGGGTCATGGAGGCATAATCTGCGTCGGAGATAATCATTTGTTTGGCCCTGTGGACGTTATTAGCCTGAATGCAGCGATAGTCGGTACCGCAAATGACTACTAGTCTCTAGGCCTCAATCTGCCTGACGGCCGAGGAGCTTCGAAGCGTGAATTGCTTCCTTTCCACCCTGGTTTTGCCGCGCACCCTGCTCGGATCGGTTGTGACCGGGAATGCGGGCATAAATAAATGATCTGACGGCCGACGACGCAAAGCGCGGGACCCCGCTGAAATGCCTGGGGCAACGGCTTTACTTGTTGGCGAAGTTTGACACGCTGAAACACGCGGTATCCAATGCGCATTTGAGGTTACCCCTCAAGCAGAACCGCCGCTAACAAATTGCGCATAATTATCAAGGGAAGTTGTGCTGACGCACGACAGCCGCGCAGCGACTGCATCTACCGATCCACTGAGGTATTGGCGTTATCCGTTGCGATGACTGTAGTTTTAGCGGTTCATCGTAAACAATGTCTGCTCTCCCAAAATGGCGGATTCGAACTTTCCTTCACAAACCTGCCCTTGGCAGTCGGGACTATGAGTTCCGGCCCAGGGCGGTTTCGTTGAGGACAGAGCGGTGCTTTGCCTCGAGCAGAACAAGCCCCAGGAGGCGAAGAATTGGAAAGGTGCTGCAGAGCTGATCCTTTGGCCAAGAAGATCTGGCTTGCATCATTTCGACGTGACTATATGCTCGACGTACATGTGGTTTTGCCATGGACGTATGGGTTGAACTGCAATTGTCAACAGGGTCGTGCAAATTAAAGCCGCGCTCAACCTGCGTGTCGTTAGATGGTGCTAAGAAATCTGCAAAGGTCCGGCAGGGGAATAGCCAGTATATTCTCATGAACACGAAACTGAGATTTACCGGGATAGACCACAAATCCTTCTTCTGCCTTCAGATCCGCTACGCCTAAATGGAACCCCTTCTTTGGCCGAGGATCGAGACTCAATTTGATCTCGATTGCCACTGGACTGCGACTCAGTCCTTCAATCACAAGATCCACTTCGGCCCCCGCGGCCGTGCGATAGAAGTAAGGGCTACAATGTGGCGGGACTGACGCCAGAATGCTTTCGATCGCGAATCCTTCCCAGCTATGTCCCGCTACCGGATGCGCGAGGAGCTGGTCCCTGCTAGCTATTCTCAGCAGAGAATGGACAACCCCGCTATCCCTGATGAATATTTTGGGAGATTTGACGAGCCGTTTTCCCACATTGCCGCTCCATGGCTCAAGTCTTCGTGCCAACAGAAGATCCGCAAGCAGGTCGATGTATCTTGAGACTGTCTTACCGTCAATTCCGAGAGAGCCTGCAAGGTGGGAAAGATTCAGAAGGCTGCCTTGATTGTGAGCCAACATGACCCATAGTCTTCGCAGAGTCTCAGCGGGTATCCGCGGTCCGAGCGCAGGCACGTCTCTTTCAAGGTATGTCCGGGTGAAGTCCATTCTCCATAAAAGGCTCTGGGCATCTGTTTCTGCCAGGAAGCTCTCAGGGAATCCCCCCCTAACCCAAAGTCTGTCAGTTAACTCCATATCCACCTCGATGGCGTTTAGCGGACGGAGTTCTAGATAGGAAACTCTGCCTGCAAGCGTTTCTCCGGACTGTTTCAAAAGGTCCAAAGACGCCGATCCCAAAAGCAGGAATTGGCCATTCCTGGAACCTTCACGGCGTCTCCTATCTATTTGTCCGCGGAGTTCTCTGAAAATTCCAGGTGCGCGATGCACCTCGTCCAGTATGATCAGCGAGTTCTTGTGGTCTTCCAGGAAAAGTCCGGCCGTCGAAATTTTTGCTTGGTCCGCCTCTGACTCCAAGTCCAGGTAAACGGTGTCGAAACTTTCGCCGACCCGCAGAGCCAATGTCGTCTTTCCGACTTGCCGTGGGCCAAGGATCACCACTGCCGGGTTGTTGGCCAAGGCTCTTTTGAGAGGCTCTTCCAGAAATCTTTGAATCATCATCCTTGTATATTAGGCATGTAATGCCGAAAATACAAGGATAACTAGAACTCTGACGCTGGTCTTGAGATTTCTTCTAGCGCATCCGCGGGCAGAATCTTGGCTTTGACAAAGGTTACCACCCGGTTGGGCTGCCATGGTCCACGGCTGGAGTCGTTGCGCGTTTGGGGCCACTTCAGGATCAGGCGTATGCTTCAAGCAGCGCGGAAGCTAGCTGGAAGGAATACCTATTCGAGCTCCAGTACCGCAAAACCTCAGCCGGATAAGAATAGGCTGATAGCCATATTGCGCGTAACGATGGCAATTGTCCAAAAGAGGAGCAATATTTCCCCTGTGCGCTAGCTTATGTAGGTGCACAGTTTTATCGAATCTGCCGTGATTGGCGTGATAATCACTCAGGTTGCCATCATGGTAACGACAATATACCTACATAGAGCACTTTCGCATAGGGCTCTAAGGCTGGGCAAGGCGGCGACCTTCGCCTTCAGGGCAATTTTATGGATAACGACGGGAATAGTTCCGTGCGAATGGGTGGCGGTTCACCGCAAGCATCACGCCTATACAGACGTTATTGGGGATCCCCATTCACCAGTCGTTGAGAGTTTTCTCTTCGTTCAGTTCGCCAACGTCTATCTTTACAGGAAGGCTGCCAAAGACAAAGCGAATTTGGCCAAGTATGCGAAGGATCTGCCGACTGACCGATGGGATAGAGCCCTCTTCGACAAGCCGCTCCTTGGACTTGGGATCGGCATTTTCGCGCTCTTCATCCTTTTTGGACCCCTTGTGGCGCTACTGGCGTCGGTCATTCACATGGTCGGTTACCTGATGCTGTCTGCCGCGGTAAACGCCATCGGACACACCTTTGGCGACCGGCCGAATGACAATCTCGCAACGAATAACAACTGGCTTGCGATTCTGACATGCGGAGAAGGTCTGCACAACAACCATCATGCGATTCCTACTGCAGCGAGGCTATCCTTCAAGAAGGCCCAAATCGACACTGGTTGGTGGACCATCAAGTTTCTTGAAAACATCGGCCAAGCGACGCTGAGAGTGCCCAGGCCAAAAGTTTCAAGTTCTGCCGCTTCCTCGTAGCCTGCCCGCTCAATGATCGAGCGTCTGATGGCTGTACTCGGCATAAAGGTACTACGACTTGGCAGTTCGCGTTGAGAAATTGCAGATCCAAACCTTCAATCGGAGCTAATAGGCCAGTTTCTGCAACTCAGTACGATACTCGCGCCCTGGCGACCATTTCCTCTACCGCAATTAACGGTAATGAAAAGCGGGTTGATCAAGACTTGAGATAGTTCTGTTCCAGGTAGGGTACCAGTCCCCCCGCCTGAATGATTTTCATCAAATGATTCGGTAGCACCTGGGTCTGGTAGCTGTCCCCTTGGGTAGTGTTAATGATTTTTCCCTGTATCGGGTATAGCTCAATGAGGTCGCCGTGGTTGATCCGTGCCGTGTCGACGCACTCGATAACGGGAAGTCCCAGGTTGATCGCATTCCGGAAGAAAAGTCTTGAAAAGAATTCCGCGACGACGGCTCCAACGTTGAGATGGCGCAAGGCTAGAACAGCGGTCTCTCGGCTGGAGCCCGATCCAAAGTTCTTCCCGGCTACGACGATGTCCCCAGGCTCCACCTCTTTGGCAAACTCGGGTCGAAGATTTTCGAGACAGTGCGCGGAATAGACCTCAACGCCTTGGCGGGTGTACTGGCCTATGGCCATTTGGCCGGTATCCACGTTGTCCCCAAACTTCCACACCCTTCCGCTGAGTGGATGCTCCATGTAGTCCTTCCTTCTGTTAGATAAAAGTTCTGGGATCGGTGATCTCCCCGGTCACCGCTGCTGCGGCAACGCTTAAGGGAGACGCCAAGAATATTTGCGACGATGGGTCTCCCATTCTTCCTTTGAAGTTTCGATTTGTGGCGGAAATGCAAACCTCTCCGCCGCCGAGAACTCCCGAATGGCCGCCTCCGCAGGCACCGCATCCGGCGGCGGTTATTATGGCTCCACTTTCGTAAAGAGTCTCCAGTATCCCCTGTTTGAGAGCCTCCTGGTATACGGTTCGAGACGCCGGACAC
>JAJYFX010000233.1 GCA_021785315.1 Actinomycetes bacterium
GAGATTATGAGCACGAAATAACAGGGTTATGCAATCAGATGAAATACGCGGAGGGGGCGGGCGGTCGTCAGCCCTGGCGCCCAGTCTTTGCGATTTGCGGTAGCGGCATCCGTGGTGGCGCTGGTTTCGGCAGCCTGCGGCAGTTCCGGAAATGCAAGTAGTGCCAGTTCAACGACTAAGCCAGGCTCGGGAGCGGTGAGCAGCAGCGCTACACCTATCACCCTCCCCGTCATAGGCGACTTTACGGGAAGCGACGCTTTCTTTGGCACGGGACAAGTCGCGGGGATGGGGCCAGCGATTGCGGCACTCAACAAGTCGGGAGGTATTGGGGGACACCAGCTCAAGCTGGAGCAATGCGATACCCAAAGCACCGTGTCCGGGGCAGAGCAGTGTGCCACGAAGTTCGCTAGTCAGCCGGTTGTCCTTGCTGTTTCGGTGATCGCCAACCTGAAGGCGGCTCTGCCAACTTTGAGTAACAGTGTTGTACTGGCATCAACCAACCTTCTTAACCCGCCCTACTCATCGAATTCCTTCCAGGTGGCGCCTTCCGGTGCGACTGTGGATGACGTTGTCGACCAGGTAGCTAAAGCGAGTCATTTCTCGACGATTGGGATCATCGCGACTGATGACGCGGTGGGCGAGGCTCAGCTGGGCTTCATCAAGGCCGCCGCTGGATCTCTGCAGTTGGATACACAGTTTATTTCGGCCTCGGCAACCGATGATACGGTGGCGATGCAGAAGCTCATCAGCGCCAACGTGCCAATGATTTACGTGGCTGCGCTTGGTGCGGCGGGAGCAGCGGTCATCAAGGCCTATGACGAGCTCAAGCCTAAAATGCCACTTGTTGTGACTGGTGCTGACGCCTCCTACGGCTTCTTGAAGGGTATCAGTGCCTATGAGCCTACAAGCAACTTCTATACCATTCCGGGTACTCCGCTGGTACCAGGGGATGTGCCATCTAGCGACGCGGCGAAGATGTCTGCATACATAAGCGCAGCAAAGGCTTCGATAGGCCATGCGCCCGATACCATCAATGTAAGTGGGGCCTTCGCTATAGATGTTGCGATTGCTTTGTTGAAGGGTGCCGGACTCAACAGCAGTATGAGTGCCAAAGAAGCGTGGCTGCACAGCAATACTATTTCGGCTCTCACCAACGTTTCGTACAGCAATCCGAAGCTGAACGTATTGTCAAACGTTCCACCTGGTTTCGACAAGATCAGCGGGACCAGCTTCACGTCGGCAAGTATGAATCTTGCGTCTTGAGCAGCAATCGCTATCTTCGCCCTTAACGAAGGAGCAAATATGCAATTGGTTGCAAATGCGGCCACTGGCGGGTGGCGGGGCGCTTTCCCGCAGAAAGGTGCGATAATGATGAAGTACCTATATGAAAGTGATTTGGTTAGCAGTCTTTCTGCGGTAATCGAGGTGGAGATTCTCGGCGTCGACGGTCGAGGCCATTTGCCGGATCATATGCGTGAGTTGGCACAGTCATGACTACCCCGCGCGATGATCCAGCGAAGGACTCTGATTTTTACGAGGGGACTCTGCGGGTCTTCGAGGAGGAACGCACCCGCGCCGCTGAGGGACGGGTTGTGATAAGGGACAAGGATGTCGAATGGAGGCAGGTCCGCCAAGGACACGTCGGATACTATCTCCATGACTCCTTCGTTACCGACAGTGCTGTGACCGGTTGGAGGGTGTTCTCGCAGAAAATTGAGAGCATGTCCGGAAAGCATCGCCATCAGGGAAGCACCGTCATCTATGTTCGGCGGGGTCATGGATACACAGTCGTCAAAGGCAAGACATTTAGCTGGAAAGCCGGCGATGTGGTGATGTTGCCGATTCTGCCCGCCGGAGTGGAGCATCAACATTTCCGGGACGACGATTCTGAGCCATGCGAATGGGTCGCCCTTGTGTATGGTCCGTTTCACCGTGCGCTGGGATCCATGTTTGGCCAGGTCGAGGCTAGTCCCCGATGGGAGGGAGGCAGGTGAATTGTGACTGACAGCCTGCGGCTTGATCTGGAGCAGCGGTCCAGGACCCGATTCGAGCGGAGTCGTGAGGCTGCCTGTGTGGTCCCGCGCGATGACGCTCAACGGGAAGATATTGCGGGACTCGGCACTTTGCGCTGGTATCTGCACCCAAACCTTGAAGATCGTGTGCTCTCCTCTCTCTATATGGTGGAGATCGAGCTGGAGGCGGGTATGCGTTCCGACCGCATTAAGCACCCCGGTAATATCGTGGGCATTGTGGTCGAGGGTAGCGGTGAACTTTGGCTCGACGGCGAAGTTCATGAGTGGTCTGCACGTGACCTGCTTGGCATTCCGAGTAAGCCTCATGGAGTCCTTTTTGACCTGTTCAACACCGGCGAGGTTCCCGCCCGGATCATGCTTGCTTTCCCTAACTGGGATTCCGCACTTGGGCCGGGTCTGGGGACGGGGATTGAGCGTAACCCGGTCAAATAGTGCATGCAGGTACGGAGTTTGTCAAAGTCATAATGCACCGACCATTCTGAGACCTTCGGCACACGAATCTGCGCAGGGTAGGGACCTTCGTCTGGCATTGTCGCTATCTTCCACTGACTGCTTGACTTCCGAGGTCAAGGTTGCGTGCACCCGCTACTCGAGAGTAGATCGCTTCACGGTCTGAGGCCGGTTCACCGCTATATGGAATTTTAACGCAGTTAATTTGTTGAAACATTTTGATGTCACTTTCTCTAATTTCGGCTACGGTTACTCTGGTGGCTGATCAGGATAAATTTGCAGAGCAGGCAATGGAGTACTCAGATGCTCTATATGGTGCTGCGTTGCGAATGACGAGAAATCCGGCGGAAGCAGAGGATTTGGTTCAAGAAACATACCTAAAGGCATATAGAGGTTTCGGCACTTTCCAGGAAGGCACCAATCTCAAGGCCTGGCTTTATAGGATCCTGACCAATACGTTCATCAATTCATACAGGGCCAAGCAGAGACGGCCTGATGAGAGTGCGTTAGACGATATTGAGGATCTCTATCTGTACCGAAGAATTGGCGCCCTTGAGGGGGGAACAATCGGGAAAAGCGCTGAAGAGGAAGTTCTGGAAAGCTTTACTGACTCTGACATTAAAGAAGCAATTGAGTCACTTCCGGAACAATTTCGTATAGCCGTGTTGTTATCAGATGTAGAAGGTTTTTCATACAAGGAGATCTCCGATATCGTCGGAGTCCCGTTAGGCACGGTTATGAGCCGTCTGCATCGAGGTAGAAAAGCACTGCAAAAAGCGCTAGTCGACGTTGGAATGCGCAGGGGTTTAGGTTTGGGTGAATGATGGAAAAATCGCAAGAGACTGATTCTGCGGGCGGCGAATGTAATGAGACAATCGCGCGCTTATATACGTTTTTAGACGGTGAGATGACTCAAGACCGAAAAGAACAGATCAGGCGGCATTTGGATGAGTGCTCGCCTTGTTTGGAGGCTTTCGAATTTGAATCGGAACTGCGGAGCATGATTGCATCCAAGACGAGAGACCGTTGCCCGGATGCCCTGCGGAATAAGATTGCCGCAATTCTGAAATACGGCAAGGTTGTATAGGCTAAGTCTTAAGATCTGGTATCAAAATTGTTCGATCACAAATAATTTGGAATTTAATTTGGTCTGTTCAAGTTATTAAAACCATGGCAATTAGTACTGAGATTATTGGCGCGGTGCCGCTTATTGGTGGTGAGAAGCCCTCTAGGGCGTACACAAAGGATCGTGTGTGCGGCGAACCAAGTTGTGACACCAAATTGTCGATATACAACCGTGGAAAATTTTGTTATATTCATCAGCCGATAACCGTCCCGCGAACCCGAGGGCGTAAGCTCGCCTAAATGAAGTCAATGGCTCGAATGGGGCGCTATGCCTGACGTGATCTCGTGGGATGTGGCTTCGCGGGTAGCTAAGAATGTGGCAGGTTATTTTCCCGTGCCGCCAAGATCTGAAATACACTCGCTCGAGGCTGATCTGATCTCGATTTTTCCTGAAGCTCAAAATGAGGTTGCCGCTGCCACGGGATTGGCGGTCACTGGTTCGGCAGCGCCACAGGTGATGTCGAGAGCCCAGTGGGCTGAAGCGAATATTACGTCATTCAAGAGTACTCTTGCCCCGCTCCTCGAGCAGTTATCGGAAAGACTGCCCCGTTGGAGAATGTCGGGGGCGAGCGCTGGAGTAGCGGGGGTCCAGCTAGGAGCGATCTTGGGCTGGTTGTCGTCGAAGGTTCTCGGTCAGTTCGATGTGATACTTGCCGATGCAGGCATAGATCTGGACCAGGACACAGTTTATTTCGTCGCCCCGAACATCATTTCGGTAGAAATGAAATACGGGTTCGACCAACAGCAGTTCAGACACTGGATTGCGCTACATGAACTTACCCATAGGGCCCAGTTCAATGGCGTGGAGTGGATGAGGGGATATTTCAAAGAGCTTCTCCACGATTCGATCAGCTTGGCAAATCCTGACCCGCGCGTCTTTTTTGA
>JAJYFX010000234.1 GCA_021785315.1 Actinomycetes bacterium
GCACGGCCGGCTTCGCCGCAATCGAACACCTAGACGTCTATCTGTTAAAAGAGGGATCGTCAAGACGCCTCTTAGGACGCGCCATTCCAATGCTGGAAAAATTACCGTGGTGTGATCAGCTGAAGACCGCGAGCTGAAACGATGCTCTGGGACGCGTATTTGCAGGTCCGCTGGAGTTCACAATGGTAATCAAATTTGAGCAAATCAGACATTTGCGGCCGCCCACCGAGGAGACTTTTGAAACTCGCTAAAGCGCCATTCGTGCGGACTTTTCCCAGCCGGGCGTGATCTCGAAGCGAGCAGGTTCGGCTCTCTCCATGAGCTGACACTTAACAGAGAAAAGCCTGGCCCGCGGCCGGGCTGCAGCACCAATGGGCCACCAGAACAAAAAGTGGCGGATTTCTTGGCTGAATTTAGAGCCACTCTCAAATTCAAGGCAAAGCCTTCGGGCCCTATAAGCACCCACAAAAGGGGTTGAGCTGAACTTGCCGGTATAAAGGCCCGGCCTTCTTAGCCGCAGGAAGGCCTTCAACCTGCGGGGACATGCCCCACCAGACGGGGAGCGGAGACTGTGCGCGGTCTGTCACAGCTTGGGGAAAACCGGCCAACTCGTGTGCGACAACTGTGGCATTAGCAATCGTGTAAAAGGGAAATGGCCCTTGGCCGGCCCCACGAGCTTCGTGCAGGCGCTAATTGAATCTTTCAGGAGTTCGTTCGCTGCAATTATTGGTAAATCAGAAGCGGGACCCGCGAATCAGCCGATATCTCAAAACTGATTCCGGTTCACTCTCGCAGGCAGGCACGACGCGACAACTTGTTCCCAGTTCAGGGCTTGCGGAGGATCCTTTTTTTATGCGCGGTCCAGCTATTGCGCAGTAAATATTGTGATCAAGGTTGATTAGGGATTCAAGTGGTAGCAGAATTGGCTAAGGTCCGCGCCGCATATCCAGCATTCGTCGAGGCGCTTCAAAGAGCGCTTAGTGTGCTGTCAGGGGCTAGATCGGGGGGACAATGCCCTCAAGTGGGAGGAGTTAGCTTAGCTGAATGCGACTTATTCGTACTTCATCGAGGAACCCGCTTATTTCTGAGTTCGCAGCCGAGCGAGTCATGGTTTCGTGCCACCGAGACTTTACACCAAAGTGGGTTGCCAATTCCGCGCTCGAATTCCGGGATCATCCGGCAAATTGCCGATCGGGGAATCTGGCACTCGAGGTCTTTCGCTTGCAACGGCTGGGCCAGATTGTTATTGGAGCAGAATCCATCACCTTTAGAGGGGAAGCTGCTGGTGGGAAATGAACCGGGGAGGTCAGGCATCGCAATTTAGCGCAGTTGTACCAAGGGCGGGTTGGATCAAATGATTTCGGTCTTATTTGTTCTTTTTGATAAAGGGGTATGACATGGTTGATCGGAATACCGCAGTGAATTTGGGTATTCTGCTGCTTGATACGCCTGGCTCAACATTTGAACTGGCGAGCTTGGGTGAGTTTGGTCAACAGGTGGAGGACGCGGGATTTTATCGTGTGGGTGTCAGCGACCACCTGGTGGCCTCGCACGTACGCACATTCGATCCAGTGGTGTGTCTTGCTGCCCTCGCAGGTTCCACGTCCAGGGTTAGAGTGGCTGTTCAGGTCATGGTTCTGCCTTTGCGCCACCCGATCCAGGTGGCTCACGCCTTTACGTCGCTGGACATGCTTTCTCACGGTCGAATCGAACTTGGAGTCGGAGTTGGCGGTGACTGGCCAAGTGAGTTTGATTCCATGGGGGTAGATTTGCATCAGCGTGGCGAAAGGACTGACGAAGCCTTGGCGGTAATTACCGCGCTATGGGAGAGCCAGGAGGTCAATTTTGAAGGAAGGCACTTCAAAATCCGTGATCTAAAAAGCATCTCCCGGCCTGTTCAGCTACCCCATCCCCCAATTATCATAGGAGGCCGCTCTGAGAAGGCGCTACTGAGAGCAGCGCGGACCGGTGATCGCTGGGACGGGTTGTTTTTGGATTCGATGAAGTTTTCCTCCCTTAAGGTTCGACTTGACCAGTTAGCGGCTGAAGCGGAAAGATATGTACAGGCTGGCATGGTTATCTGGGCGTGCGTTGGGGAACCCGTGTCAGCCAGAAGCAAGTTGTCCGAGGCGATGGAGAGATTCTACCGACTGCCGTTCGAGCGCTTTGCGCGGTATGCGATTTGGGGCGAACCTGAGACAGTCAAGGCCCGTCTCATGGAGTACGTAGATGCCGGAGCGTCTGACATCTCGCTCATTCCCGTGGGAAACCTGAGCCAACAAATAGAGGCCCTTTCATTTTTGGTCGCCGAGATTTCCCAAGAGACCGTAAGAGCTTGAATTTTATTTGGCGCCTGCGCCGCTTATGAGCACCGGTGATTTAGATGGTTTCATCCGCCCGTTGCTGAACTTGTTCCTGGGCACAAACGAATGCCGCGGGGTAAGAAAGACCGAGTGCTTAACCTTCTGGGGCATCGAAGCAAAGCGCCTGGAGTCTGCACCTCTCGTAATAATGATCGAAGTTCGCTTTTGGCCAAGCTCGGCATATCGCGTGCCGAGCGGCAATCTCTGTGTGCACGACGTAGTACGACTTTGCCTGAATGCGAATGGCGATCTCCGAAATGGGTTGTCAAGTATCTGTGACTGCCAAAGCGGCGACGAGTTATACTCATAATGAGCCATACTCAGTAAAACGGTGGAGTAGCATGATGATCGAATCCCAAAGAATCAAGACGCAAGCCCGGGACGGTCCGACCTTTGTGGAACTTTCTGAACTTGTAGTTCATGGGGCGCGGAAGTTCCGGCGAAATTTTAGCTCGCAACTGGCTCCACTTGGAATCACATTTGCTCAGGCGCAGGTACTGCGCATCGTCGCACGGGCGGCACGCCCATTGCGCATGGTCGATTTAGCTGCCAAATTGGATATTGTGCCGAGGTCTGCGACTACCATGATCGACGCTCTGCAGTCCAATGGGTTGGTGCAAAGGCTCAGCGATAACGCCGATAGGCGGTCCATTCCCATTTGCGTCACGGACACCGGGCGTGCTCTGCTGGATCAATTAGATGAAGCTCGCAGGGCAGCCGCGGAGGGAATCTTCGGTGGGCTGTCTCAAGCGGATTGCCAGGAACTGTTTAGGTTGATGAACATTGTTAATTCGCAACCCGATGCCGGCAATACTGCCGGCGATGAGACTCGAATCGCTGCAAACGGCGTCGACACTTCCGCCGATGGCGCAGGGGGCATCCGATGAATCCAATGCGCGGAGGCATGGGTAACTGGGGTATGATGCGTTCCTTTGGCCGGGACGGCTCCGTGAAACAGCAGAAGCTTCCACCTGGGCTTTTGCGCCGTATAGCAGAATTTGCGAGACCCTACAGAGGGATGCTGGCGGTTTTTCTGGTTCTTATCATTCTTGACGCGGCCGTGACGGCCTCAAGTCCCCTTATTTATCGGTCCATCATCGATAACGGTATCCTGAAAAAGAATCCCTCGCTAATAATCAAGCTTGCCCTGCTCGTCGGTTTCCTCGCGCTGGTGGATGTCGGGCTCTCGCTTTGGCAGAGATGGATCTCGGCTCGCGTAGGCGAGGGTCTGATTTTCGACATGAGAACGAAGGTATTTGCTCACTTTCAAAAGATGCCGGTGGCGTTTTTTACCAGGACTCAGACCGGCGCTCTGGTCAGTCGTTTGAACAATGACGTTCTTGATGCGCAGCGGGCTTTTACCGATACTCTTTCCTCGGTGGTCAGCAACTTCATCAGTGTCGCGATTATGTTGGCGGCGATGCTAGTGCTGTCTTGGGAGATCACTCTTGTCGCCCTGGTCCTTTTGCCGTTGTTCATTGTTCCGGCGCGCTTTGTCGGCAAGAGGCTTCAGTCGATTACTAGAGAAAGTTATAACCTCAACGCCAAGATGACCAACACCATGACCGAGCGGTTCAATGTTGCTGGTGCAATGCTCGTCAAGCTGTTCGGTCACCGCAAAGATGAAATCGATGGTTTCGAGGAAAAGGCTGGCCGGGTTCGCGACATCGGAATTATTCAGGCCATGTATACCAGGATTTTTATGGCTTCGCTGCTTCTGGTTGCCGCTCTGGCTACTGCTTTGGTTTACGGATGGGGCGGTGTTCTGGCAGCTCGGGGAGCCTTGGCGGTAGGTACGGTCGTGGCCTTGACTCAGTATTTGACAAGGCTGTATGCGCCGCTAACGGCTCTTAGCAATGTCCAGGTCGATGTTATGACTGCCCTTGTCTCCTTTGACCGTGTCTTTGAGGTGCTTGATCTTACTCCAATGATCGACGAAAAGCCGGGGGCGGTTGCAATTCCACGAGGACCCGCTTCAATCGACTTCGTGAATGTGGATTTTCGCTATCCAACTGCCGAGGAGGTCTCGCTGGCATCTTTGGAATCAGTTGCAGTACTTGACCAGACTCCCGCAAGCCAGGTTCTGTTCGATGTCAGTTTTCAAGTTGAACCGGGTCAACTTGTCGCCT
>JAJYFX010000235.1 GCA_021785315.1 Actinomycetes bacterium
TGGCAAGTTTGCAAAGGTGTTGGGAGTTCATTTTGGTCTCGTCCTTACCGGCGTTAACGAAGACTTCACCCCCCTTGATGTAGCCAGGTCAACTACTATTGCAAAGAGTTTGTTGTCATTGGTTTCAATCTTTGAAGAGTTTGGCCAGCTACCTCATGGCGACTTCACCCAACGACTGACATAGCTGCGCCAAGAAAGGGTATTGAATGAAGACCCCGGAGATTGTCCTATTCAGCAGACCTCTTGGATGGCCCACAGAAACCGACTTTGCCATGCGCGACATTGAACTCGACAGCATAAGGGAAGGCGAGGTCCTTGTGAGAACAATTTGGCTTTCGGTCGATCCTTATCTTCGTGGAAGAATGAGCGCTGGCAAATCCTATATAGCTCCGTTCGAACTCGATCAGCCATTAAGCAGCGGCGGTATTGGCCAAGTGGTCTCATCCATGGATCCCTCGTTGGACGAAGGTGATTTTGTCATGGGAGATTTCAAATGGCGAGAGTTTGACAACATTAGCGCAGTTAAGTTGGCCAAAGTTGATTCAGATCAAGCCCCCCTCTCTGCCTATCTTGGTGTATTAGGGATGCCGGGTCTCACCGCATTTGTGGGTTTACGCCGTATCGGTGAGCTCAAGCCCTCCGATACGGTATTTGTCTCGGCGGCTGCAGGAGCAGTTGGATCCATGGTAGGACAGATTGCGAAAATTTCCGGGGCAACTGTCATTGGATCGGCAGGATCGCCCGAGAAGGTGAACTCACTGCTTGCTAAGGGCCTCGATTTTGCATTCAACTATAAAGAGCGACCAGTATCGCAAGCACTGCGGGAATTCGCTCCAAACGGCCTGGACTTGTATTTCGACAATGTTGGTGGGGATCATCTCCGTGACTCGATTTCCAACATGGCTAATTTTGGCCGGATCGTGATGTGTGGCGCGATTTCCCAGTACAACCTCAGCACGCCTCCTCCAGGATTGTCCAACATTTCATTGGTTGTATCGCGCCGCTTGACATTGCGCGGATTCATCGTGTCGGACCACGGCGATATGCGAGAGTCTTTCCTGTCTGAAGCAATTGGATGGCTGCGGCATGGCAAATTGGCTTATGATGAAACTGTCCGTAGTGGTTTGGCTCAGGCCCCAAAGGCATTTCTTGAACTCCTCGAGGGAGTTAATTTAGGGAAGATGCTGGTTAAAGTATCTGAGCCTGTCTGATCGACGGAGTGGGTGGCGAAGGCAAATGAGAAAAATCTCATTTTTGCCTAACTCAAAGCTATGCGTGGGTCATAGAGAATATAACTGTCGGATTAGCAGGGACTTTTCATGCTTCACACATCATTTTTGCGGCATGGGTACGTGTGGCTGGTTGCCGGGGCCATGGCTGTCTTCAGCGTCTATGTCGCAGTTCAGAGCTCGAACGTATCTGCTGGTACGCAGGTATCGTCGATGGTGCAGAGTGTCTTAATCCTGCCTACCCCGTTGCCTGCCCCGCTAAGCTCGGGCTCGAACCCGAATGCCGGCGGCGGTACCTTCGTACTGAAGGGCAACAAGCTTATTGAGGTTTCGTCTTCCTCTCGCGTTATAAATTACTCGCAGGACACGAACCGGCTTACCGAACTTGACGCGACTGACAATAACAAGGCCGAGAGTAATTCCCTGCAAGCGCCTGCAACAACTTCAACCTCGGTTGCACCGGCTTCGGAAACTGAGAGTGGCGCCAGCCGTCCTGCGGGCACTTCGGATGGAGGCGACCGCTGCAGCAGTTGTCAGACCAAGATTACGCAGCCTACCTCGACAACAGGACAGATCTCCGGTGCATCAACGACTGTAACTTCAACTACCATTGCCAGAAGCGATGGAGAGAGTTCCGCTGGCGGAGACAATTGAGTCGTCGAACTGGACGTGATGAATAGCTGATAAGAATCGGAGTCCGGAGTTGAACTATTTGTCGGGGTCAAATAGATGGGGACTGCAGCATTGAGGAGAGGCGTTTCGTCTAAATCCAGGTGGTTTCAAAAGCGCACATTGTCCACAGTGACGCGCCTTCTTGCAATATACGCCGTCATTTCCGCTGCGGCGTTGGGACTCGTTCTCTTCCAGGTCACAAGGACCTATGAATCACACGCGAAGAAGGTTATCATCTCTGATCTCGGGAGTGAGGTGCCCGAGTTTGCCGCTGCAGCAAATCTTCGACCTGCAAGCGAGAATCTCTTTACGTTTGCCCGCTCATATCTCGCATCTCACGTTGCGGCAAACGAGCACATAGTTTTCATCAATATATTTGGCCAGAGTGTTCTGGGTTCATCAAATTCTGCTCAGGTGATTGGCCTGAAGCCGGTAAGCGAGTATCTAACAAACCCACCTAAATCGACGACATTCATCACCAGCAGTCTCAAATCTGCGCCGTACCTGGTGATGGGTTCGCCAATCAATGTTGGCGGCAAGACCGTTGGTTCTCTTGTCGGCGTGACAAGCCTTTTGGATCTTCAGAAGCAGGAATCTCAGGTTTTGGAGCTTGCTGGCCTGGAGGCTTTAGTAGCCCTGGTCTTGTCTGTCGGAGCGGGCTACTTTCTTCTCCGTCGTGTCATGCAAATCGTCGGGAGGGTAACCGAAACCGCAGTTGAGATATCCCGAGGCAATCTTGACAAGCGCATTGATGTTGTTGGCGAGTCCGATGAGGTCGGCCGCTTGGCAATGGCGTTTGACGAGATGATCTCCAGAATCAGCCAAATCATGGATTCCCAGCGGCGGCTGTTAGCTGATGTATCCCATCAGCTGAAAACACCATTGACCGTTATTAGAGGAAATCTGGAGTTGATCAGTCGCAAAAAGGCTTTGGATAAAGAGGAGCTGGACGAGGTCATTACACTGGTGATATCTGAGACGGATTACATGAAGACCATGATCGAAGGTTTGCTCTTGCTCGAGCGCATGAGCGAACCCGATTCGCTGAATGAGGTCGTCGTAGATCTGCAAAACTTTATCGCTGAGGTTTTTACGAGTGCCCTGACATTAGGGCGACGGGACTGGCACCTCGGAGACGTTCCGGATCTCAAGATTCGGATCGATGCGCCAAAGGTCAGAGGCGCGCTGCTGAATCTTCTTGATAACGCTGAGAAGGCCACTGAAGAAGGTGATCTAATTTCACTATCCGCGGCTGAGTTGAATGGTTATCTGGATATATACGTGACCGATACGGGTTCGGGTATTGATCCGCAGCATCTGCAGACAATTTTCGAACGCTTCGAGCGAGGTGCGAGCAGAGACCAGCGGGGAGCCGGGTTGGGCCTTGCTCTTGTCGAAGCAATTTCCAAGGCACACGGCGGAGCGGTGAAAGTGGAGTCAGTGTTCGGAAGTGGGAGTACATTTGCTATGACATTTCCAGTTTCTTGTATAGTGCGTTAGACCTAGGATGGTGGCGGGTTGAATATCGTGATTGTTGAGGATGACGTAAAAATTGCCAGCTTTTTGTCCAAGGGTCTTAAGGCTGAGGGGTACGCCACCGTGACGATTTCCGATGGCGATGAAGCTTTAGTCTCTGTACCGGCAATGGGAAGCGACGTTGATCTTGTCCTACTGGACCTTTCTTTGCCGGGCAAAGACGGGAAGGCAATACTTACCTCCTGGAGAGCTAAAAAGTTCACTTGTCCCGTTATCATCCTGACCGCGCGGGATGACACTTCCGACAAGATTGAGGGGCTGGATGCCGGCGCCAACGACTATGTGACAAAGCCGTTTTCGTTCTCAGAATTATTAGCTCGTATTCGGGCTGCCCTAAGAGCGGCAGATCAGAGCTCTGCAAAGTTGCTGCAGGTTTTGGATTTGAATCTGGATCTTGTAACCAAGGTGGCCTGGCGGGACGAAGTACGAATTGACCTTGCTCCAAAGGAGTGGGCACTGCTTGAGCTGTTTATGCGCAATCCAAATCAGATCTTGTCACGGATGCAGATACTTAATCATGTTTGGGACTACTCATTCGATCCCGGGAGCAACATAGTTGACGTGTATGTTGGATATCTCAGGAAGAAAATCAATTTTTCGCACAAGACTGAGCTGCTGCAGACAATAAGGGGAGCCGGATACCGCTTTCTTCCGCCCCAGTACCAGTCGGCTCCAAAGATCTAGTTTTGCAGGGCTGGTTCTTGCCTAGGTACGAATTCCCGTTTCCATTTTTTTCGGAATCTTGTGCGAGCCTCTGTCTTAACCCTCTGCAAGGGTGTCTCGAGTTTGCGCGCTAGGAAGTTGGTTGAGCGCATCTATAAAGGTTCTGAGGCGCCCGTGAGACACCTGGTTGAATTGTAAGCAAAGCCGGTTTAACGAGAGATAGTCGTTGTCTGCGACTTCCTGAGGCGAGGGATCGCACGGTTCGATGGTTCCGGCGCTGCAGATATCTGCATATTCTTCATTGATGTATTTGAGCTCATCGTCGCTAGCTCGGTAATTGATTCTAACGATCAGGCGATTTCCAACAAAGCGGAGGCTGTGAAAGTTGC
>JAJYFX010000236.1 GCA_021785315.1 Actinomycetes bacterium
TCGTTCACATGGACCAAATGGGGGAAGTCGAGTACTCGCCAGGAGAAGCCAAGGGAACGCCTTGGCATCCACACCGCGGCTTTGAAACGGTAACTTATATCATCGACGGAACTTTCGTCCATCAGGATTCGAATGGGGGCGGAGGAACTATCACGAACGGCGATACCCAATGGATGACTGCTGGCTCTGGCATACTCCACATCGAAGCGCCGCCAGAGCATCTTGTGTTGGCCGGCGGACTTTTTCACGGGATTCAGTTATGGGTGAATCTGCCTTCTGCAAACAAGTTCAGTCCACCTGCGTACCAAGACATCAGGGCCAAGGAAGCGACGCTCGTCTCGTCATATGACGGGGGCGTCTTTTTGCGGGTAATAGCTGGCGAGGTGGCTGGCTATAAGGGCCCCGGATCTACATTTACCCCGATAACCTTGGTCCACGCCTCAGCAAGTCCAGGTGCGACCCTTGAGCTGCCATGGAGAAGTGATTTCAATTCTCTCGTCTACGTGCTGGCAGGAAAGGGGATTGTCGGAAAGGACCAGCGGCCGATTCAGACCGGTCAGCTAGTCGTATTTGGCGAAGGCGACTGGATCTCGGTTAGCGCTTCCGCCAAGCAAGATTCAAATACTGCAGACCTCGAGCTGCTGATCCTTGGCGGACTCCCGATTCGCGAAAAAGTTGTGCATTACGGTCCGTTTGTGATGAACACTGAGGATGAGATTGTCAAGGCCATCGAAGATTTCCAAGCCGGGAGGCTGGGACGAATTCCGGCAGCCCAGATGCCGCACAGGCACCCTGGGGACCTTGAGATATCTTGAGGATTTCCCTACTGTAAAGTTCCGTCCGGCATGGTTTGCGATTCAGAGGCTTTGCCGTTTCTCGAACTCCGACTGGCGAGGGCTCCAGCAAGCTTATACTGGTTACTGCGAACTAGTCGCATTTATGGAACGCAAGCGCTGCTCGGGTCCGAGGTCTGGCGCAAAGGTGAAAATTTTTGATGGTACCTAAAACCCAGAATAAGGCGCCTAACGCTCTGAAGCAGAACCTGAAGATGGCCGATTTGGTGGCCCTCTCTGTTTCAAGTGTTGGGCCACTGTTCTCTATTGCGGCCACAGGCGGTGTGATGGCCGCTAACGCAGGGTTATGGACCATTCCGTCAATCGGACTAATTGCGATCCCGTTTATTCTGGCGTCGTTTATTTTCAGACTGCTGAACAGGCACTTTCCCCACGCCGGAGCGTCGTATCACTGGTCTGCGAGGGTGTTGGGAATAAAGGCTTCGCGTTTTCAAGCCTGGGTCTTGATACTGGCATATTTCGCTTCAATCCCGCCGATCATTATCCCCGCAGCAAACTACACGCTGAATCTAATTTTCCCTTCGTATCACCCTTCCACATTCGCCGAGATAATCGCGGCAATGTTTTGGTCGGGGTTTGCATTGATTCCGCTGTTGAGAGGCTCGCGGCCAACGGCTAAGTTGACACAGGTTTTTTTGGCAGTTGAGATTTTATCCGTCCTGGCAATCGTCATATTGGCCATTTCCAGGTGGCATGCGATCTCCGTGCCAATCCACTTCGGGAAGCCGCCAATCGGGGGAATGATCGTCACGGCCGTGGTGGCGGCAACCATTCTTGACGGGTGGGAGATCGACAGCTACGCGTCGGAGGAGTCAGTCAATCCAAAGGGCGATCCTGGCCTCGGCGGGATTGTCGGCGCGTTGTTGGCCCTGGGTTTTTATGCGGTAATGTACCCCCTGATGTTCGGTGAAACCCCCTTAGGATTACTATCTGGCGCGGCAAACCCGATGTCGGTCTGGGCGCAGCGTCTGCTGCCGCACGCATCGTTTCTGATGCTCATTCCGGTGCTGGCTTCAACCGCTGGAGGCCTTTGGCTTACCTCTTTCATCCTTATTAGGGCCCTGCACGCCATGGGACGAGAAGGCCTGGTCTTTAGGGCCTTTGGGCAGGTGAACAACAGGGGAATCCCAGGAATTGCGACGATTGCTACGCTTGGGGCAGCTTTTGCGGTGACGCTTTTGCAAAGTCTGTTTTCCACTTTGAGTTCTTTCTTTGGTCTGGTGCTTTCGACGGCTGGATTTTTTCTGGTGACCGAGTTCTTTCTGGATTCGGTCACAGCTTCGGTGTTTCTCTTTCGAATGCACACTTCGAGGGTTGATGGAGTTTCCCACAGGCACCGGGTTCTGCTGGCGGGTTCGGTAATTTCTGCCTTGACCTTTCTTATGTTCATGATCGGGTTCTTCATCTTTGGGCCAAGGGCTATCGGAGGTTCAGTCGATTATGTCGTGGGAATTCTGATCGCGATGGGCATTGCATTTGTGTTCCTGGTCAAACGGCATACCGTCATTTACATGTTTCATGGAAATGCGGCCGTACCCCAGATTGAAGATGAATTGATTGACGCGGTGGATGTGACCGAGATCTGAGTCCATTCACAGGTTGCCAGGCGGGTGCAGCCTTCTATACACCTCGCCTTGCGCTGCAGTCTTGCGGTTTTTGGCGTCGGTGTAGGCCAGATTGTGGCAAAGCAGGTTCTTGATGGTGGCAGATAAACCTTCGACTCGCGGTATTGCTGGTCGGGAAGGCGGGACTTGAACCCGCGGCCTCAGCGTCCCGAACGCTGCGCGCTACCAAGCTGCGCTACTTCCCGTGATACAAATAAGCCGCACCGGCGGCTCAGATAGATACTAGCTGGGATTCACCTCAATTGGCAGGTGCAAAAGCCGGGTCTTCATATCGGCCGGATTTGAGCACCGAGGAAACAGCACGCTTGATCTTGAGCGAATCCAGCGGTTTGATGACAAAGCCGTCCGCGCCCGAACGCCGAGTCATGAATACATCCGCGTCTCGGTCCAAAAGCACCAGAACTTTGGTTGGCTTGATCCTGCCTGCACTTTCGCCCAGCCTTATGTCCAGGGTGATTGCGGTTGCCCCCATATTGCCTATCTGCAGATCGAGTATGACAAGATCTGGACTCTCGTCTTCCAGGAGAGCTATCAATTCACTGCCCGAAGACAGCTCGACCAAGTCGTTGTTGGACCCCGCTATAGCTGAACTCACCGAGTTCTTCAAGTTTTGCGAGTCGGAAACTATGTATATCAATGGCACGGTAAAGAACCTACTTTATTTTTGCGGAAATTGCATTTTCATGGCACAACAGAATTTACAAACCTCGACTTGGAATCTATCAGAACTTCTCCAATCTCCTGGATTTCGCAAAGCGATCCTATATCATGAGACAACTGCGGAACCAGAATATGCTTCCCGCTATCTACTATCAACGCGAGTCTAGAAAGCTCACCCAATTCGGCTGACCGCAGCTTGGTCAGATAATCGAGATTTTCCCGTATTTCCCCTGGCAAATTCTGATTACCGTCGTCATTTGCTTCTCCAAAGTCTGGCGTTATCCTGTTTGAAATCACCAGGTTCACCTCGAGGTCGAATTCTCCCAGTCTCGAGGCGAAATACAGTGCCTCGTCAACGGTGTCCTTGTGGGTCCCGGTGACGAGGACAAAAGAAGTCGACTTCTGAGCCAACAGGTCTTGAACTTCGCTGGCGCGCTCTTTGAACCCAGCTTCCATGCCCTCGAAGGCCTGAAAAAACTCTGCGGCATCACTCACGACTTGGGATCCAACCACCTTTGAAATGGTTCTAAGCAGCATGCGGGTCGCAATTGTTACCGGGCGAAATACGCTTTGGCTGGGGGAAATTAGCAGTCTGAAGAACCTGTTCTCTAGAAAGCCAATCAGTCGCTTGGGGGCATTTAGGAACTCAATTGCATTTCTTGCAGGAGGAGTATCTACAACCAACAGGTCAAATCTCTGGTCGGAGGCAAGTTCATGGAGCTTTTCCATTGCCATGTACTCCTGGGTCCCGGACAGATTTTCAGTTAGATTTTGATAAATGGAGTTATGAAAGATTTTCTCCATCTGTTCGGGGGAGGTCGCAAACCTCTGGACCAGCTCGTCGAAGGTCGAATTGGCATCGAGCATGACAGCCCACAAGTCGAGATTGGACGAAGTCTCGATCTTCTTTGGGGTATTCTCGAGCTCGCCAAGTCCCATGGCATCCGCCAAACGCTTGGCTGGATCAATGGTCACCACACACACGCTTCTCCCGGCTTTGGCTGCCATGTATCCGAGCGCAGCTGCTGTCGTGGTCTTTCCCACGCCTCCGGTTCCGAGACAGATGATCACTTTGGACTCGCTGAGCAGTTCGAGACTCACAGCCCGACCTGAATCCTAGGTTCTATAGCGTCAGCGAGATGGATGATGTCGCTGTCTGCGAGCTCGACTGTTGGAACGAGCGGGATCTCGACCAAACCTAGGCCGAGCTGCTCCGCGGCAAGTTTTTCAAATTCCCTTTGCAGTTGGGCCCGGGCATAGCTATATTGAGCCGCCCGATATGGGGGCGTGTCTGTGTTTGAGGCTCCTTTCAAGACGCTCTTGCTTATGAGAGACGGCAAGACGGAGTT
>JAJYFX010000237.1 GCA_021785315.1 Actinomycetes bacterium
TTGGCTTGGCTGGGAACCCATCTCTGGTTTTGGGTCTCAGCGCTCGCCATCACGTTTGTGGTCATGGGCATGATATGGATTCTCAGGATCAGATCTTCTACAAGAATCAAAATCCTTCAGCAGGCAGCAATCTCGGCAGCTTCTGGCATCTGCGCAGCCGTCTTGATCGACTTCGTATTCGGTCTTCCTGAAGCAGGGTATCTGATGGGACTGGCCTTCTCGATTTGTGTTTGGGCCGCGCTGCAGAGTTCCGTAGATCTGATGGCTGTTGGTGGAACCTTTCTTACTTTCTCTGGACCGAGCACGAAACTTCCCGTTGCTCTGCAATCCATCAAAGGAATGCAGATCTCGCTTCAGACCGAGGTACACACTTTCTGGGGTATATTCCTTTTGGTGGCCTCAATGGTGATATTTCTCAGAACGCATTTGGACACGGTCGCTTACCTAAAGAGGCTATGGCATGACCCGTTAGGTGTAGCTGGAAAGGCGCTATTGAAATGACGATTGAAAATTCAAGAGGCTCCGGCGAGTCTTTAGAACGGATTTCGGACATTGTTCATCAAAAAAACAGGCTAAGCATCCTGGCAGCCCTAAACGCATCTGGGACTTCTGATTTCAAGTCGCTCAAGCAGATCACTGCGTTGACAGACGGCAACCTTTCTCGACACCTCGAAGTGCTCGAAAATGCCGGCCTGGTGACAATTAGCAAAGCTTTTGTTGGAAGACGGCCAAAAACATCCGTGACGATTACCGACCAAGGACTCCGGGCCTTCCTGGATGAAGTCGCCATCATGCAAAGGCTTGTAGAAGATGTACGGGAGGCAACCCGACAGACGACACGCAAGACCCGGAGCCAAGCTGTGCTGCCGGACAAGCCCCTCAATGCATCCGGCTGAGCATAACACTCCATGGTTCCCGAGCCGCCCCTGTTCTCATTCGGGACAATCAACAGCTCATTCGAGGTACTCCTGTTCCAGGGTCACTCTTCCGAGCAAAAGCCCAGATAATTTGAGAACCCCCATGATGAAGCAGTGTCAGCTAGTCGCCTTGGCTCTCGGGTTCGCAATCCCCAAGAACCGCCTCAAGACCACCTTTCATAACGGAGAACGTACTGCTCACGGGTGGCTGACGAGCAGAATTGATCACGCGCTTGATCTAAATGATTCGAACAGGACTGCCATCTAGAACCTCAGTTCCAGGAATGCGATCACCGGCCGCTCTCATTGTCCTGCCAGCACCAAGATGCTAATATTGATCCTGCCGAGTGCAAATCAGGGCGTCGAAAATGTGAGGCCGCCTCAACCTTTTGCTGGACGTTCAGGGTAATTCCGTTAGCAGTTGTCAATTATCATATTTGGGCCATAACTAATCAGAGACTGAAATCCCCAACTTGCGTGCATTGGTCTTGTCGTAGCAAAATGCGATCTATTCTCGCAATCAAAATCTTGACGGGCAATCTCAATTCTTGTAATCTCCCATTTCTGTTCTGCCGTCCTGGATCTTAAGACTGTTCCATGGTCGGAATGATAACGCCCAGATGTGACTGAGATCGATTAGATCGACTCACTCTGCTTGCGGCGCTTAGGCCCCTACTCCACTATCGTCACCCCACCTCCCGCAAATGGCCCACTTGGTTCGACCTGCCATGAAAACTTCGCCAGGCCGGTTTCGGACGGGACCTGGATGACCATCTGGTAGATGACCTTCTGATGTGGCTTGATCGAGTGAACAGTTGAGCAGTTGAGTTGGAGGACCTGAGAGTTCGTCTTTCCCTTCGCTCCATTTACAACGTAGATCAATTCTTTGTATACGGGACATGGATTGAGGTCGACGGTCTCTTTTGATTGGTTTTCGAGAACTACTCGGTAATCAAGAGTGGTTCCTGCTTTGACCGTCCTTGGGATTTCGAGCTTTGCATTTAGCGACGCCACTGTTCCAGGAGCGGGAGGTGCTGACCCAGACTGTTGAAATCCCGAGAAGACCTTGTCGCTACATAGCCTAAGGACTAACTTCGATAGATCCAGAATCCCAGCCGGAAGAGTCATCTCCACCGAGCTGTAATGCCTGAACGGTTGGACCAGCCCTACGGCGTCACAAAAGGCAGCAGAAAGGATTCCATAGATTTTGGCTATACCCGGTTTCAAGATGATCGGAGGGGCGGGCCCTACAAGTGGGCCATTTGAAAGCGTTACCCGATTTCCGCTTGTGCCTATTGCCGTGATCTTTGAAACGTGATTCGGTAACAAACAAGGTTGCGTGCCCGTATTTGTAATCGGGACTCTCCAGCCTTCTTGGGCGGTCGCAAAGCCGAAAGTTACGATTCCAACCTTCAGTTCCGCTGGCAAGCATTTTGGCGGTGAAGGAGCAGGTACGACTGTCGTCGCAGGGATAGTCGCTAGTGTGTCGATCCACGGAACGCTGGCGGTTACGACGGGGTTTGCAGTCGAAGTAACCTGCACCTTTGTTGTAGATTGCAGCGAGGTGCTGGCTGAACCACAAGATGACAAGATTGCTGCCGATACCAGAAAGGCGAGTGGCCACGCTGTCGGTTTCTTGCCCATGTCCGTAGAAGTATAGACTTACAACCCTGGTTTGTTGGGTTGAGAACGAGACGCATAGCGAGATTGGCCTTGATTTAGCGCTTGACTAGTGTGAGCGTAATCATTTCTGAAAGGGGAACCGTGCCACTATGAGGTCTTTCAGGAAACCACTGGCCGTCGTTGCAGTGACGCTTCCAATGGTGCTCGCAAGCTGTTCGTCGAATGCAGCAAGCGCGTCCCCTATAACAACCACGTCGGTGACTACAACTACAATTACTCCAGCTAAGACCACCGCGACATCTATTCCCCTGCCGAGTCCGTCAATTGACAAGTTGTGTGGACGTGACTTTTTCATACCGCAACAATTCTCCGAGTTGGAAAGACAATTTGGATCTATCTCATGCTTTGGGGTAGCTGATCAATGGTTTATCGTTGGAAATGGTCAGCAAATCAATCCGACGACTTTGCCTCCTCCGCCAAGCGTCGGAGGTTCAATGATTGCTGGCGAGTCCTGCAACTCAAGCAACACCACTTGTTTGAACCCAGATCTGCCTCATAATTTCTCGAGCTTCGCCGTGTCGTATCCTCCAGACCCATCCACTGGAACATTTGAGGTGCCAGTGATATTAAATTCACATCTCGTCAACGCTATTGATGGCTCATGCGGCTCGTTCACATTTGATAGCGCCACACGCAAATGGTACGCGACTACACCGCAGTCGGTTGCCGAGCTATCTTCCGGGAAGAACATTCCCGCCGCGGTGGCCGCGCCAGCATCAGTGTCTGGTACCGTGGCATTATCAAGTCCCGCACCTCATGGCGATATGAGTTCGTGTTTCAAGAGGTGAGTGGCAAGTGATGAGACCGGCGATTTCAACGACCAAGAATGTAAGTTCAGCTAAAGCTCTAATTCACGGACTCGGGTCCGATGACCGGATTATGTCTGAAAAGGGCTTCGAGGAATGAGCAACGCTACGCTCGACATTTCAGGCTTGAGAAGGAAAACGCCAGTGGTACTCTTGCCACTTCTGGTGCTAATTCTGGTGACGGGGAACGGGTCTGCTGCTCCTTCGGCTTCTCAACTACTGACTGAAAGACTTTTGAAGCTGGTCCCCACCTATCCAGGAGCAACCTCTACCGGCATGAATTATGCTCATCCAAGTCTCATGCTTCCCAACGAACAGCAGGTAGTGAAAAGATCGAAGTATCTGATTCCGGCTGGAGTGTCTGAGATCGAAGTCTGGTATGCGAAATATCTGGAGTCCTTGGGCTGGAAACAGACCGGCTCTAGTTCTTCCAATACGAGTACTGGCCCAGTATCTGGTTATGGAATCGAGTTCGCCTCGAACAAGTATCCCCTCGTCTCCTACCAGGTGAGCCTCGAGCCACTGTCGCAAAACAAAACTCTTGCGGAGGTGTTCGTGGCAGATGCTGAAACTTCAAGACCTTCTTCAACCTACCTGTCTCAGAGTTTTGACCGCGCATATGTCACGATCTACACAGTTAGCTCAACTATGGTGCCAAAGAAGACGACCATGTACCCCATCCTGATCAGACAAGCTTCAAAGCACGTAGTCCGCTCGTATGTTGTCGCCAATCCAGCTGTGGTGCACAAATGGGTGAAGATGTTAAATGCTATGCCAGCTGCTCCCAAGATGGGAACTGTTGATTGTCCTTCAATAGGACCAAGCAAAAAGCTCGCACAAATCGTATTCAGCTCAACGAGTTTGACTGAAATGGCCGTAACCGTTCCCAGCGATTGTCGTGGCTTACCTGGAATAGGCTCGACAACCCTTTGGGATCCAACAGCAAAATTTTGGCGTACGATAACCAGCTACCCTCAGCCTCCGCAACCGCCACCGGGTGGTTCTAGTTGACGTCAGAGTTATGTCGGTTCCAAAGGGGAATTTGGATATGAGATCAGTTGAGAACTTGCT
>JAJYFX010000238.1 GCA_021785315.1 Actinomycetes bacterium
GTATCGATGTCATGCGGGCCAATACCGGCCATTGAAAAAGCCTTTTTCCCGCTCTGCCTGGCTGCAGTGTCGGTCATGTGCTCGTCGTAGAACCATCCGCGCAGGTTATTGAAGGTTCCAAATCCAGATATCAGTGCCGGAACTTGGCGCAGGTCCTTGGCCATTTCGGCGGTACACACCACAACTGCTCCAGCTCCATCGGTTACAAGACTGCAGTCATACACGTTGAATGGATCGACGATAGGCCGTCCCTGGTGATACTTTTCAAGCGAGAGAGGCTCTTTCATCTGGGCGTTTGGATTCCGCAGCGCGTGCTCTCTAAACGTGGTTGCTACGTAACCGAAGTGGTCTTTCGTTGTTCCATACAGCGCCATATGGCGCGACGCTCCAAGCGCATGCATGGCAACAGCTCCGAACATGCCTACCTCCGCGTTGAATTCAGATCGCTCTTGCTCTTGGGGCACTAGCGGTACGCTCATTCGCGAAGCCGTGTCTCGATGGGTTCGTGACCAGCTGTCACGCCCATAGCCACAGAGCACTACATCGCAGAGGCCTGCATCAATTGCCATGACTGCCAGAATGATCGACAATATTTGGCTGGCGCCGCCGTTATCGAGAGTCGTACTGAACTCGGCATCAATTCCAAGTATCTCGCCCATTCTCTGATGATGCGTATAGATGTCGTCAGGTCCTCTGCATATGATTCCGTTTATGTCCTTCTTGGACAACCCTGCGTCTTCCACTGCACTTCGCATAGCCTCACTCAGCAGGCCAAGCGAGCTAGAGCCGGAAACCTGGCCAAGCTCACTTTGGCCAATTCCAACTATTGCGTATTTATTTGACAGTGCTTGATTTGGGTTACTCACTTAGGCCGTCACTTGTCTTCCCGTTGCACCACTGGTCCGCAGCGCATCGAGCTGTTCCTTGGAGAGATTCAAATCCTCGAGCACTTTCGCAGTATGTTCGCCCAACATCGGTGGTGCTAGTCGAACCGATAGCGGCGTATCTGAGAGTGCGAATCCGGGGGCGACTCCAAAGACAGCTCCATGGATTGGATGATCGTAGGTCATTTCGATTCCAAGATGTCTGACCTGTGGATCCTCGAACGCCTCCGCGATTGTGTTCAGGGGAGCGGATGGGACATCGAGCCGGTTGAGTTCACTCAGCCAGAGCTCCCTTGGCGCAGTTCGAAATATCCGCTGCAGTTCGCTTGCCAGTTCTTCGTAGTTCTTCTGCCGTGCGGCACGGGTAGCGAATCGCGTATCTTCCAGCCATTGCGGGCGTCCGACTGCCTGTACCAAACCATTCCAGAACTTGGTTGGTGACGAGAGGTGGACAATGAACGGGAGGTCATCTCCAGCCTCAAAAGCAAAGACCTGCGCCTGGTGCACCCTTGTAAGTCTGCTTGGCGCTTCGTTGGTGTTGAAATAGTGCGCGGCATTTTCACCTATGAGGTGCATTGTCGCCTGCAGAAGCGAGGTGGTTACCAGCTGGCCTTTGCCGGTAGTCTCCCGGGCTATCAAGGCTGAAAGTATGCCGCAGCATGCATAGATGCCTGTGAGGTGATCGGACAAAGAAATCCCCATTGGCTCTGGCTGCCCAACGTTGGTCAGAAGGCTTAATAGTCCACTTAGCGCTTGGCCAACGGTGTCATAGCCGGGGCGCTGGCTGTATGGACCGGTTTCTCCGAATCCCGTGATTGAACAATAGATCACCATAGGGTTCCGCGCATATACGGCTTGGTATCCAAAGCCCATCTGTTCCGCAATGCCCGGGCGGTGATTCTCGATCACCACATCTGCGCCATCGATAATATGCATCAAAATCTCGCGTCCGCCGCTGTTGCGCAGATCCAGAGTGACACTTCTTTTATTCCGGTTCAATGCGCAAAAGGTGGGACTGTAGCGGTCGTCGCCCCAGCCCCGAAACGGGTCTCCCTGGTCAGGTTCTTCGACCTTGATGACATCTGCGCCGAGATCGCCCAGCATGGCACCTGCAAACGGTCCGGTCACGTAGCTCGCTACCTCTACTACCTTAATTCCAGTGAGTGCCCCGGACATTTTGCATGCGCCTGCCTTGATCTATTGTGGAAGCTTGATTTGAATATCCCAGAACTGTCGTTCCCCACCTAACTGAGGGCAGTAAACGTCGACCTGGAGCTGAATCCCGCAGCTGGGACAGTAGTAATATATGAACTCTCCTATGAATGCGTCTCCTGAAGGCAAGTGAAACTCGCTCACTGTATCCAGAGACTCATTGGACATCTGGGCGAATTTCTTGTAGTTCTCATGTGCAGTGCCCAGCACGGCTCGGCACTGGCGACAACACCAAACCAGCCCGCGGTCAGTCTCGACGATATCCAGTTCGGCATGAGGTTGGAATATCGTCCGTGCTTTATCTGGGGCACTTGGTCTGCCGCCATTGGGATTTCCGTTCAGCCGCGCCATCCGAAGTTCCGCGCGCTTTATATTCGTGGCTTCCTGGTCTATTCTCCCATTGCCGCCAATCACCGCGCCAAAGAAACGCTCTGCGCTCCACTTATTGTAAATACCGGAATCTATGTCGCGTTGGAGCCGGTCGGCATCGCGTTCTAGAGGATCGCCGAATCCCCCTCCCCCTTGCGTGAAGTCGGAAATGAGACCCCACTCCGGGACAAGGGCGTGCGGGCCAGTGTCGGATTTTCTGAGTGCTTCGCCCCAGCCATCGCTGAGAATCTGGGCAGGCGAAGTTGGATATTCACCCTCGCCCATACGGCGCCGCATTTCCGCGGGATTGGTACGAAAGACGGCCCGATATCCGCCGCTCCCGGCTGGGTATCCACCAAAGAGGCCAAAACCTCCGTTTGGAATTCCTGCGTACGGGCGAAAGTCAACGGAGAGGTCTTGGCTGCCGTAAGCCATATAAACCCTATATGTGCCGTCTCCGCCGCGCCGCGTTCCGTACCCTGCTCCATTGGGGGCATGATTTCGTGCCAAGTAGAGAAAGGGATATTGGAGTTCGATCCATTCGACGTCGCTGATCCCGCCTGACGGAATATTGGAGTGGCCTCCACTATCGACGCCGTCGCGCAAAGGAGTGGCGCCAAAACCACCTCCATGGATGTCATATAAACCTTGCGCCACTGGTATTCCCTGGCGCGTGTGCCCTCCATAAAAATATCCCGGGCCTCCCTCATACCAAAGGCCTTGCCAGCCGGCATTAATATCTTCAAACCGCCCGCCCGCATAGAGCATCTTGGCTACGCATTCGCTGACTGCAGAGACCAGAATCTGTCCAACTCGGGGAGCGCCACCGCAAGCAGCGGGAAACTTGCAGTTCAGCAGGCTGCCCTCCGGGATGCTAACGCTGACGGGCACCATCTTCCCATCACTCCAAGGAACATCCCAAAAGAGGGTGTTAGTCAAGGCAAGCGTCACATGCGCCATTGTGCTCGGAAGAGTCGAGTTTTGATCGTCGTTGAGCTGGCGGCTTGTGCCTGCGAAGTCAAAGTTCAAGCTATCGCCGCTTTTCGTCATTTCGCAAATGATCTGATACGGCTCCGGCTTGCGCATTCCGGATGCGAACATTCTCGAACGCCAAGTTCCGTCAGGCAGAGAACGAAGCTTTGTCCTAGCCATTTGCTCGGAGTCATCCATCAGCTTTTGGCTGGCGCTTTCGACAAAGTCGACTCCGAACTGATCTACCAGTTCCAAGAAGCGCTGCGCGCTAACATTATTGCCGGCTATTCGTGATCTTAGGTCTAACTCGACGTAATAGGGATCTCGGCACTGGTCCACAATTGATTTGCAGACGTCATTTCGGAACTGTCCGTGCTCCACGATTTTCAGTCCTACGATTCGCAGCCCTTCATGGAAGATTTCAGTTGCAGCTCCCCGCATTACACCCCCCGTGTCGGCGGTATGAGAGCTGCTCGCAGTCCAGGCGATAAGACGGTCGTGATAGAAAATTGGCTTGATGACCATCTGGTCATAGGTGTGCGATCCGGCTACATAAGGATCATTGTTAAAGATCTGGTCGCCATCATAGAATCCAGGATCAGTGCCAAACCATTCCACGATTTTTTTGATCGCATCGGAAGTTGCTGCGGCAAATCGCAGATGCCCCGAGCAAGCCAAGATCATGCGGCCGGAAGGATCGTAAAAGGACTGCATGCATTCTCCGCCCTGAACGACGATGGGAGATGCTGATACCCTTTGGAGGGCAATCCGCCCCTCTTCTCCTACCGCCCAGAGCCGATGCATGAAGATCTCATATTTGATGGGATCGAGCGTTGTTGCTGTCATGCTCATCGACGACTCCTTTAGGCCGGCTTGCGGTCACTTGAGATGTGTAAAACAAGATTTCCATAGCGGTCGAATTGGCCGTTTGCACCTGGAGGCACCAGAACAGTGGTGAAAGGAGATTCCACGATGCTCACAGGCGAGATCTCCTGGCCTGGCAGCACCTCGTCCCAGACGTACACCGCGGCCTCGTG